>JAKEFK010000345.1 GCA_022616075.1 bacterium | reverse complement strand
TTTGGCATGGTGGCTCGTTTCTCGGCTGGCGCGGCAAAATTGCCTTTCTTTCCTTTGAGGAATTACATGGGGAGCGACCTTCCACGCGTAAATCCGCTGATCAAAACGATTACGTGTCCTTATACGGGGGAGAAGCTTGCGACCGTGCCGGCATTGAATCCGAACACAACCATCATCCATGCGCAAAGAGCGGATGTGAATGGAGATGCGCAGATCTGGGGATTGATGGGTGTCCAGAAAGAAGCTGCGTTTGCTGCGGATAACGTAATCGTTGTAGCAGAAGAAATCGTTGAAGAAAATGTGATTCGTTCTGATCCAAATCGCACGCTGATACCGGGTTTTGTTGTGAATTCGGTCGTGGAAGAACCGTGGGGATGCCATCCTTCTTTCGCGCAAGGCTATTACGATCGCGATAACGATTTTTATGTGAACTGGCGGAAGACGTCCAAAGACGTTGTGAAGTTTAACAAGTATCTGGATGAATGGGTCTTTGGTGTGAAGGATCGCAAAGAGTACGCTGAAAAAATGGGGGACCAGCTGCAGCGATTGCGAGCCAAAGATCAATGGTGCCAGCCGGTCAACTACGGCTATTAAACAAAGTGGCGCGGGCGTCCCGCCGGCGGAGCTAAGAGCTTATGCCAGCTTATGTCATTGTTGACATAGATGTTCAAGATCGCATCATCTACGAAGAGTACAAACGTCTTGCTCCTGCATCCATCGCGCAGTACGGCGGGAAATATTTAGCGCGCGGTGGAGTTACAGAAGTCCTGGAAGGAGATTGGACTCCCAAGCGTTTTGTGATTCTTCAATTTGAAAGCCTTGCCCGCGCAAAAGAATGGTTTGATTCTCCGGAATATGCTTTGGCCAAAAATCTCAGACTTCAAAGTGCCACGACCCACATGATTGTTACGGAGGGCGTTCAGGATTCGCTGAACTGAAGGAGTGCGGCGTCAGTTGTAAATGTCTCGCCGATGTTCTAAACAAAGAAAATCCATCGTTGTTCCATCAACCATTCGATAAATGAGTCGATAGTCGCCTACACGCAGTTTAAATAAACCCTTAAATTGTTTTCCTTTGAGCGCTTCATGAGGGTAGGGGTCCATTCGGACGATCTCCTTCAGCTTCGCAATGATCTGCCGTTTCACCGCTGAATCCAACTTTTCAAATTGGTCAAGCCAGTCAAAAGTGAACGAAAGCTTCATTTGGACGCGCGAACGACATCTCTCAGCGATTTGCGTCTGGAGTCTCCCTTGACCAAAACCTGTTCAGCTTTCAGGCCAAAATGATAATCTTCCATAATCTCAGTAAGTTGCATCTCTGTAAATTTGCCGATAGAAAGCGCGTGAGCGTCGCAGAATTTGCGAAACTCGGTCAGGAAGCTTTTGGAGACTTTTAAAGACATAGTTGTACGTTCCATACCAAAAGTATACTAAATGTAACTTAAAACGCAATCACAAATACTATTGAACCTTGCATTACATTGAACTAGGCGAAGACGCGATTACTTGAGCTGCATCATCCAGATATCGAATTCCTGACTGACGCGAGTGTAATAAAGCGAACGGTTATCTCTGGTCGGTTTAAACATTTGAAGCTCAGGATCGATTTCTGCGATGACTTGCGACTTCTTCGTTTGCGAATCAATGATTCGCAATTGGTCAGGAGCCCCGTAAAGAATTCGCCGGTTGTCGTTCAGCCAGTGTAAACCTCCAGGACCGAAACCTGTAAGACTGCCAGATAATTCCAGGTCGGCCAATTTTTCATAAGTTAGATTTTCAAAAGTATACACATAAACGCCGATGATGGTTTCACGAGCTCCGAATCCTGCAAGCTTTTTTCCGTCCGGTGACCATGAGCTTGCAATAAACCTTCCTTCTGGAATGGGAGGAGGTGGCAGCGCTTGAAATTCTGTAACAGGGGTCGATGCTGTCAGATCCGCAATGCTGGCCCGCGATCCTACTTGCATTGCCAGACGCTTTCCATCCGGCGATAAAACAGGAGTGCTCACAATCAAACTTTCTTTCGATTTCGTTAATTGTTGCAATCCGCTTCCGTCCGGTTGAATCCGCCAGAACTCATATCGTCCGCTCCGATCCGAATAAAAAATGATCTGTTTCCCATCGGGAGTCCAACGGGGACCGCGATCTTTAAACGAATCGTCTGTTAGTTTTCGAAGATCCGTACCGTCTGATCGGCAAATATAAATATCTTCGGGATTATAGGCTGTGCGCAAAGCAAGCCAGTTTCCATCGGGTGAAGAATCGGCATCCATGAAAGCAGTCGTTCCGCGTGTAATCATTTCTGCCGGTGGAGTAAGTGCCGGACGGTCCGGGTCAAAACCGATACGCTCAATGCTGCTGCGTTGCTCCCGGGCTGCGTAGAGAATTTTGTTGCCGTCCCGCGAGATGCTAACGTGCCCGCTAAACTCGGAAGGCGTGACGATACTTTCCGGCGCTTCGATTGCTTTCGCTGACGTTGGGTCGATTCTTATCTTCCACACATTCATCGACCCGCCGCGGTCGCTAGAAAAATAGAGGTAATGCCCATCAGGTGACCAGACAGGATTCCAATCCATTGCTGGATCATTGGTGATTTGAATTGGTGACCCGCCACGCGAATCGATGATCCATAAATCGCGCTGACCACCACCGGCAGGAATCGCCCAGTATGCAATCCAACGTCCGTCATGCGACCAGGCAGGCTGGACTGCATCCCCTTTGGTAATCAGCCGCTTTGTTCCCGTATTCACGTTCACCGCCCAGAGCTCGCTGTTGTTTCCGCGTCCAAATGGGAGAATTGGAAATTCTGTAGCATAAATGATTTCTTTTCCGTCCGGTGACCACGCGGGACTGAAACCGGAGTCCGTTAACCGTCGAACCGACTCGCCGGTTGCGCCCATAGTGAAAACGCCGCCCCCGCGCTTATGAAACGCGATCTGTTGTCCATCCGGCGAGAATGCCCCAGCATAGTCATCCGTTTCCGAGTCTTTCGTCAAGTTAACGGGATTCCGTCCACCGATTCGCTGTAAGAAAATGTCGAAGTCCTTTCCTTCTTTTGTTGTGTAGACGACAAAATTTCCATCAGGCGAGATGCTCGGCAACATTTCCGGTCCGGGGAAATCGGTGACGCGACTGAAACTTGCTTGAACAGGTGTTGCTGCTGTTTCTGTTTTTGGTTCGCGCTTTTTAAAAAAGAGGAATGCGCTCAAGAGACCGACGACCACTACCACCGTTATTGCTATGAATAGCGGCTTTCGGGTTCTCCGCGTTACCGGAACAGCAGTTGTACTTGCAGACTGTGCCGGGACTGATTCCATCGAGGCAATTTCCGGAACAGGAACCGCAGCCGACTTGCCGCTACTTGAATCGCGCTTCAGTCGCTTTAAATCCGTCCGAATATCCGCTGCAGACTGATAACGTAGATCACGGTCTTTCTCAATTGCTTTGTTGATGATCTGTTCCAATCCGGCTGGAACCACCGGGTTCAATCGCACAGGAGAGACAGGATCGCGGTTCAGAATCGCCTCAAAGATCACTGCGTTCGTATTTCCTGGAAATGCAGGATGCGCCGTGATCATTTCGTAGATCACGAGACCGAATGAAAAAAGATCGGTGCGCGCATCCAATTCGATCGCCTTTGCCTGTTCGGGCGACATATAAGCGACTGTGCCCACCGTCATGCCTGGACTGGTTAAATGTTCAGGACTGGTTTCGAATGCTGAAGCGCCTGACAACTGCCGTGCGTGATGATCACCCACAAGTTTTGCCAATCCGAAATCCATGATTTTTGCATGGCCTCGCTTTGTAATAAAAATGTTTGCTGGCTTAATATCTCTATGGACGATTCCCTGTGAATGCGCGGCATCCAGCGCATCTGCAATTTGAATTGCGATTTCGATTGTTTGTTCTAATTGCATCGGAACGCCAAGGACAGAATGTTTCAGCGTCTGTCCCTCCAGCAATTCCATGGCGATAAAATGGACCGTCCGATTTTGCCCGGTCGAATCATCTCTGATCACTGCGCTATCGATGTCGTAAATCGTACAGATGTTCGGATGATTCAACGCGGATGCAGCTCGCGCTTCACGCTGCAAGCGTTCGAGCGCTTGGGAGTCATTCGATAATTCAGCCGGCAGAAATTTCAGGGCGACACCCCGGCCCAGTTTCATATCCTCGGCGCGATACACAATCCCCATACCGCCACCGCCGAGATGTTCAGTAATCTTGTAATGGGAGAGAACCTTGCCGACCATAATCGTGAAGTCAGTTTAACAAGCGTTGAAGAGTAGCGTCAAATTGGGTTTACAATCTACTCATCCCTGCATATGTCATCGTTGATATCGACGTCCAGGATCTAATCCTATACGAAGAGTACAAGAGACTTGCCCCTGCCTCCATCGCTAAATATGGAGGCAAGTACCTGGCGCGCGGTGGAGCCACAGAAGTTTTGGAAGGGGTTTGGATTCCAAAACGTTTTGTGATTCTTCAATTCGAAAGCGTTGCCCGCGCCAAAGAATGGGTCAACTCACCGGAGTATGCTCCTGCGAAAAATTTGCGCCATCAATGCGCCACCGCTCACATGATCCTGACGGAGGGACTTTAGGATTGGATCTCAGGCCGCCTGACCTTCCTGATAAGGTACGCGTACTGCAAGAAAAAATCAGCGCGCAATCGGAAATTGTCCAGAGTGGAGAGAAAGACCAAGCGGCATTTCTTGGTCTAATACCCAGAGACAAGTTAAAGCTTACCGAGCAAGAACGATTCGCTCTTCTTGAAGAACTGCTCAGAGACTGCCATAACCTGCATGATCATCTGAGTTCACATCGTGTTGCGCTGGTTTCTTTCTTCACGTGACTGGCTACGCAACTGCGCCATCTTCTCAACGCAAAAGTCAATCAAATTGAAGAACTGGAAAACAAGAGAAAGAAACTTGCAGAAGTCGCCGGGAACACGCAGGATGAACGTCTCGCGGTTGGAGTTGAGGAACTGCAGCAGAGACTGGTCCGTTTTCTGCGGATCGTCTGTATGGGGGCGATCGTACTTCTTCGCAGTATCGAACGGTGCCGGAGGGAACTCGATTTGCTGGAAGGAGAAGAGCGGCGCAGACAGGAAATGATGGAACGTCTGGCCCTTCGCATCAACGCGCACACGCAGATGAGAGAGCTGGAAGCAGAGCTGAGTGATTTCGAAAAAAACGCAGGTGTTGATTCCGGGATCCGGTTTGATTTCTACAGGCGTGAAACCTGGATTCCTTTTGAAGACCTTGTACGCGAAGTTCATTCCATTGATGAAAAACTCCGTCGCGCGGCTGACGCGATTGTTGAATTCGCAAAAGACTCTTGAGAAAACCCGGCCGGGAGATTCGCCTTTTGATTCAATGGATGAGCTTGTAGTGGATCATCTTCTCCATGCTGAAGGTGATCCGTCAGCGTTGTGGAGGATTGTTCAGGATGATACCGCCATGGATCATGCCTCCGCCGGGGTGGATGTGGCGCTTGCATTGGGGAAAGAACCCTCCTTCGATCGAGCTTTGAAGAACATTGAAACGCTCGTTCATACAAGACTCGAAGATTGTTTTGGAGACGAACTAAACCGTGCGCGTTCTTTGAATACCCCCGAAGGCTGGGCGGAATATTTATCTCATTACAGTTCAGGAACCGGAGCCGAAGAAGCACGGGAGAGTTTAAGGAAGCTGGAGGAGGCAGATCTGGCAAAGACAAAGAGTACAACCGACGTTGGGATGCTGTTCCTTTGTGGCGAAGATTTCTGTTGAGTTTTCCTGGTAGTGAGCATGCAACAGAAGCGCAAGAATCCATCCTTCGACTTCGAGCGGAAACACTTTTGCGCGCAAGAAGAGCAACGGATCCACACGAAGCACGCGGCGCGTGGCACACGTTTGTTACTCTTTTTCCTGACAGAACACCGGACGAATCCTGCGAATTTCAACAGGGCTTGCATGGCGCACTGGTTCGGATTGAGCCGACTCCGAAAAGATGGCGTGAGTATCTCAAAGTGTGTCCGGACGGTCCGCTCGCGCGTGAAGCACAAGAATTTGTCGATGCTTATGCTTGGGTGCCGAGTTGGGCTGTTACGTGGGGGATGGAATCGCTTCCGAACGGTCGTTGTTGGGCCGAACTGGAAGTGAAGGGCGTTCGGCAACGGCTTCGTTTAATCGAGCCGGGTGTATTTCTGATGGGAAGTCCCGCGGAAGAAGACGGAGAGCAGAATGAAACTCCGCAGCATGAAGTCGCACTGACAAAACCATACTGGATTGCCGAGACGGAGTGCACGCAAGCTCTCTGGAAAGCAGTAATCGAAACAAATCCGTCAAAATTCCAGGCTGAAAATCGTCCCGTTGAAACAGTATCCTGGGAGGACTGTACACTTTTCATAAAAAAGTTAAATCAGTCGATAGCCGGACTCGAGGCCCGGCTTCCGCTTGAAGCAGAATGGGAATATGCATGCCGCGCCGGAACGGTTGGACCGTTTGCGGGTTCGGGATTGTGGCAGGAAATGGCATGGGTCCTGGAGAACTGCAGCGGAGAAACTCACGACGTAAAACAACGGTCGGCAAATGCATGGGGTCTTCATGACATGCAAGGGAACGTTGCGGAATGGGTAAGTGATGGGCTTCGAGCTTTCGATCACAAAAAATCTATCGATCCCGTCGGTCCAGTTCCCAACGTGAAAGCGTGCCACCGCGGAGGATGCTGGGCATGGGGAGTGCATAGTGCACGGTCGGCTGCGCGAAATCCACTGCATCGAGATGTTCGGGGGCCTGAGCATGGATTTCGACTCGCGGTTTCAGCATCACGTGATGAATCAGGATGGGTTTACTATGCGACCGGTGAGCCGGATATTGACCGGCTTGCAAAATCTCCCGAGCATGGAATTTTTCTGGGCGATCTGAAACCCCTGCCCGCGACTAGTCCTTATGCTCCTCTTGTGAATGATGCCTGGGGAGTCCGGCGTTGTATGATCGGCGACAGGACCTGCGTCACATTTGTTACAGTTCACCCACCCGGCGAATTCAGCTGGTCGATACCACCCGGCGCCTTGCAATTCACAACCGTACTTGCGCGTGCCGATATTGTGCAGACTTTCCATTCCAGTTGGACTTACGAGTTTCTCATTGATGAGAAGGTCGTTTTTATGTCGCCTCCTCTCTCGGAACGTCGCAAGGGAATTCCTCTGGTGATTGATATCCCGCCCGGCTCGCGGCGTTTGACTGTCATCACCGATCCACTGGGTGACAGATCGTATGACCACGCGATTCTGGCGTGGCCGTATTTTCGTCTGCGGCCACTTGTTGAACAACTCTCTCACATTCCGGACGACGCAATATTCCTTGGTGATCTTGTTCCCATGAAAGTGAAGGTAGGTTCCGGAACGCTAAACGTTTGCAAAGATGTGAACGAAAAAGTTTTGCCGATTGGCGGAAAACCTTGCACAACTTTCTTGGATCTTGCCGCGCCCGCATCCGTTACATATGAAATACCGGACGATGCTCATCGTTTTACAGCGATCGGATCACGATGGGATCAAGACGTGTGCGCTCACGGCACATGGAAATACGAAATCTGGATTGATGGCATCCGCGTTTTTGATTCACCTGCGCTTCACGAGAGTCCCCAGGGAATCCCGATTGATGTCTCGATTCCACAACAAGCTCGCGAACTCACTATCGTAGTGAATGACTTTGGCGAAAATAGTTTTGATTCATCGATTCTCGCTTATCCCTGTTTTCATTTGGGCGAATCCTCAACTTCAGTTGCTCGTCGCATCGGACTCAAACCTGGTGAAGTTGCGTTTCGCACTTCTGATGGCGGATGGCTTTGTGCCCTGGGTGAGATCTCGTTGTTGTGGATAGTCCACTGGAACCGGGCGTCCGGTTTCAATGGCAGTGGCTCTATTCAGTCGAATGCATGTTCAATCTCCGCACATCAAACGGACAATACGTTCGAGTTCAAAGCGACGGTCGTGTAAGGCTCATGGGTCCCCCCGATCCTCAAAAGGAATACCTCACAATGATTCATGCTTCAGATGGACGTTATGCCATCCGTTCTATCGGCCCCTACTTCATCGTACAGGACAGGAGGATTTCAACAAAGCATATTTCGGTTGGTACGGATGAAAGTTTTGAGATCATCGATGTGAATTACCCGCCGCCACCCAGACCGGTCAAGATCGAAAGCGCGGCTTTGATTCAAGAAGCAGCTGTTTATCAAAAGGAAGTTCTCTGTAATGGAATCGATTCGAGTCTGCAACTCAGATTAAAAACTCCGCTGAACGGTTCATCAATGACAATCGCTTTATGGATTTATTACGAGAGCTATAAGCGCGACTGGAACCAATCTTTCTGGCTAAGTCAGATAGCGGAGGATCAAGAAACGATATCCCTTTACACAACCTGGGGTAGGCTCGCGTGGCGTTGTAACGGCGCAGATGTGGCCGTGAGCCGCGGTGAATTCCAGTTCCGAAAATGGCACCATGTGGCGATTGTTGTGGAAGGGATGCGAAACATTTTATATGTGGACGGATTTCCCCAGCGGAATGGATCCAGCCGTGTTACTCCAAGTTTATCTGCTCCCTTGTGGTTTGGGCGTTCGGCTAAGGGCGAACCTGAATCCTTTTGCAACGGCATGATGAAAGACATCTTGATTTTGAATCGCGCGCTATCACCGAAAGAAGTTCGAGGTATCGCTGTCGAATAGATTGAACCGCCAAGTCGCCAGGAACGCCAAGATTAAACTCAAAACTTTTTCTTTCTTGGCGACTTGGCGGTTTTCATGTAGCAGTTTCATTTTTCTTTTAATCTTGTAAAATGAAATGCATATGGACTACAACAGCAATGAACTGATGGTGTGTCAGGCCGCGCGGCAGTTACAGGATCGCGATGTTGTGTTTGTCGGCATCGGACTTCCCAACATGGCTTGCAATCTTGCGCGACGCAGACACGCACCCAACCTCGTGTTGTTGTATGAATCAGGCGCTGTTGGCGCAACTCCGGAGCGACTTCCGGTATCGATTGGTGATCCATCGCTGGTAACGAATTCACTGAGTATTTGTTCGATGTTCGATATTTTCAATTTCTATTTGCAGGGTGGTTTAATCGATGTTGGATTTTTGCAAGGCGCACAGATCGACCGCTTTGGCAATCTAAACACGACTGTGGTTGGCGATTATCAAAAACCATCGGTGCGGTTGCCGGGAAGCGGCGGGGCTTGTGAGATTGCGATCCTTGCAAAAAAGGTGTTCGTGATTGCTCCGCAAACAAAACGCAGCTTTCCGGAAAAAGTGGATTTCATTACGTCGCCCGGCTATGTGGATCATGCAGAAACAAGAAAAGAGCTCGGCATGCCCGGAGCCGGTCCTGTCATGGTGATCACCAATTTGGGTTGCTATGATTTTGAAGAGGGTGAGATGATTTTGACTTCCTTGCATCCGGGTTGCACCATCGAACAGGTGCAGGAAAATCTTGGATGGAAAGTGAAGGTTTCGTCCCATCTGAAAATGACTGAAGAGCCACATCACGAAGAATTGCGAATCATACGCGACGAGCTTGACCCCGGTCATCTTTACATTTAGATGCATCCCCCCGGTCGTAGTTGCAGAGCATTTGCAATAGCTCACACAATACGTGACTTCATTCAACGAACGCATTTCATGGTATGGCTGTTCCTTTTTGTGGCAACTGCTTTGCCACTACCCTTATCCGCCTACGATCTTATGCAAGTCAAAGTCGAACGTTTGCAGAATGGACTGACGGTGATGGTGCTGGAGGATCATGCGCAGCCTCTGGTTAGCACGCAGGTGCTGTACAAGGTGGGTGGTCGGAATGAATGCACCGGCGCGACCGGGCTTGCTCATTTTCTGGAACACATGGCGTTTCGCGCAACGAAAAACTTCACGGACACGCAGGACGCAATTTACTCAATTGGTGGAGAATGGCACGGCTACACCTGGATCGATCAGACCACATATTTTGAAACTGTTCCCGTTGAGCATGTGGATACTGTTTTGCGGCTGCAAGCGGACCGCATGACGAATGTTTTGAACCGGGAAAATGAGGTGGAAGCGGAGCGAGGCGCAGTACTGACAGAGCTTCACAGTTACGAGAATGATCCCGCGACAGTTCTTTATGACAAAGTTGTTGCGGTATCGTTTCTGGAGCATCCGTACCGTTTTAATACGATCGGTTGGACAAGCGATGTGGAGAAAATCACACACGCCGATATCGTGGATTTCTACGAGCGGTTCTACAATCCGGGCAATGCCGTGCTGGCAATCGCGGGTAACATTCAATCTAAAGAGATTTTTGAACGTGTTCAAAAATTGTTTGGCCCCCTGGTAGGTCGGAATCTGGATCCTTTGCCACGCACTGTGGAACCGCCTCAAAACGGAGAACGGCGCGTTTATCTTCGCGGCAGCGGCAAGTTGAATTACTACCAGATTACGTATCGCGCGCCGGCGGCTAGTGATTCGGACTACGCAGCTTTCCTATTGACGCAAGCCATTCTCGCCGGCAGCAATGGTGTCAGCTTCCGGCAATCCGGTTTCGCTGTCGATATTCCCGAAGACGCAAAGCTCGCGGGAATTGGGAAACGGATTACGACTTTTTTTGCGCCGACTGCCCAGCCATACATCTTTAATATCGCAGGACAGGCGGAAGGGAAGCCGGAAGAAATAGAAAAGGAGATTGAGAAGAGAATCGCCGATATTCGCGAGAAAGAAGTTTCTACTCAAGAGTTGAATCAAGCTCGTACGCAGCTCTTGAAGGAGTTGATATTCGATTTAGAAACGACCGAAGATGCCGCACATCAGATGGCGTTCTTTGAGGGAATTGGCGCCTTTCCTGTTTTGCAAAAACTGCCTGCTCTTCTGGAATCTGTTTCTGTAAACGATATCCGGAGAGTTGCGCAAAGATATTTGCGCCCTGAACAACGCACGATCGGATGGTATCTTGGCGAAGGCGTGGCCGTTGTGCAGGTGCGGCGCGCTTCCCTTGCTGCCCAAAAGGACGAGCCTTCAACTACGGCAATGTCTCCGTCAGTGCCGTCTGCTCCGCTCGTTTCAAAAACCGGAAACGGCTTGACGCTCATTGTCCGGAAAATTGTGCGAACGCCGGCGGGATTTCTTCGTATCCTCATTCCTTCTAATACGGTGAAAACTAAAGCGTCAAGTTCCGCAAACCAGCCGGTGTGGAGATATACCTCGCTCCACTGGCGTTTCCTGAAACAGGATCTCTCTTTGATAATAGAGAATGCACGCAAAGCGCTCCAGGAACTTCGAACGGGATCTGCGACGGATCCAGCCGGCATCGATGATCCGGAAACGCGTCTGGATGTGGCGCTCCACGAGATCGTTGGAGCAAAACGGAGTCCGGGAGCCTTGCGGCCCGTCGTTGTCTCGGTTGTGGGTGATGTAGATCCTAAGACCACTCTGGATGCATTGAAAAAGGGTTTCGCAGAGAAACCCGGAAAGCCTGAGAAGATAAGGCTTCAAATAAAGGAGCGATCACAAACTGTCAGGTTACCAGGAAAAGCACAATCGCAATTTGGATACGCCGTGCTTGCACCTGCGCCATCCGTTTCCGATTCTTATGCGTATCGGGCGCTGCTTTACATCATGACTCATGGCTATGGAGGGCGGTTGGGCAAGGAATTGATCAACAGACGCGGGCTGATTTATTACATCAGCAATAATTATCATACCGATGGAAATGCATCCTGGATCTCGATCCGTTTCGGAGTCAATCCGGACAAGCTTTTTGAGACAAAAGCGGAATTTGAAAAACTCATGCAAGGTTTGTTGACCAATCCCCCAACCGAGCGCGAGCTTGCAGAAGCGAAAGAACATCTGACCGGACGTCGCGTGAGCGCTTATCAGAGCAATGAAGAGCTGTCAGGTTTTTATGTGCGGGAATGGATTGAACAGGGAAGATTATTGAGCCAAGTCGAATTTGAGAAGCGTGTGAATTCAGTCACGCTGGAACAGATCAAGAAAATCATTCCTGCATTTCTGAACGGCGCCGGTGTCGCGGTGGATACGAATTGATGAAGAGAATCGTCATCCTCTTTCTTTTTCTGGCCAACATCTTGTTTGCAGATGAAGCCAGCAATTCCGCGCTTGCCGTCATTACAAAGGAACGGCTTCAAACCCATATAAATTTTCTTTCTCACGACCTGCTGGAAGGTCGCGGCACAGCCACAAGAGGATACGACATTGCAGCGATGTATGTCGCCTCACAGTTTGAGCAGCTCGGCTTATATCCCGGTGCCACAAAGAGTAGCTATTTCCAAAACGTTCCTTTGCGCAAGACTGATATCGTTGCAGAAAAAATGAGCCTTGCAGTCATCACTAAGGAAGGAACACACGATCTCACCTATTCCACCGATTTTCTAATGCCTCCGGACTATATCCGTGAAGAGACTTCGGTTACGGCAGACGTGGTGTTCGCAGGATTTGGAATCACTGCTCCCGATTTGAAATACGATGACTATTCCGGTGTCGATACGAAAGGAAAGATTGTCTTGCTTTTGTCGGGCGCGCCGGACACATTTCCGATCAGCGAGCGGGCTCACTATTCTTCTACTAACACGAAACAAAAGAACGCCGTTGCACATGGAGCAGCGGGTATCATCTCTTTTCAAAATCCGGAAGATGAGAAACGATCTCCCTGGGAGCGCTCCATTCGACAGAGCAAATTAAGCGGATACCGCTGGATGGAAACCTCCGGAGTTCCTCATGACGTCCCGGAGCAAATAAAAACAACTGCAAACTTAAGTCACTCGGGCGCAGAAAAGCTCTTGAGCCGCTCTCCTCATAGCATCGAAGAAGTTTTTCAGATGTGGAAGGAGAAGAAAGTGAAGAGCTTTCCGCTAAACCTTCAGGCATCTTTAAAGAAAGTTTCCAGACTCGATGCTGCGATGAGTCCGAACGTTGTTGGATGGATGGAAGGCTCTGATCCCGAATTGAAAAGAGAATACATTGTTTACACGGCGCATCTGGATCATCTTGGAATATCGGATCCCGTCAAGAACGACACCATCAACAATGGTGCCTACGATAACGCCACGGGAATTGCGTGCTTGATCGAAGTCGCGCGAGCATTTACTGCTTTAAAAGTGAAGCCGCGGCGATCCCTTTTGTTCATTGCCGTTACAGCTGAAGAAAAGGGATTGCAGGGATCAGACTATTTTGCGCACAATCCAACGGTTCCGATTAACTCCATTGTTGCAAATGTGAATACGGACATGTTTCTCATGCTTTTTCCGTTTTCCGATGCTGTCGCATTGGGAGCGGAACATTCTTCGTTAGGCCCCATTGCTGATCGGGCGTTTCAGACAGTGGGTATAAAGCGGAGTCCAGATCCAGCGCCGGAAGAAGTTCGTTTTGTGCGCAGCGATCAGTATTCATTCATCAAGAAAGGGATTCCTGCGATTAAATTGATGGCAGGGTTTGAAAGTCAGGATCCTTCTGTAAATGGAGCGGACAAGACACGAGAATGGCTCAGAACAATTTACCACTCGCCGCAGGATGAAAACAGTCAAGAAATGCACTGGGAAAGCGGAATCAAAATCGTGCAACTGACTTTCCTGATCGGTTATGAAACTGCCAATGAGATAGCGAGACCTGCCTGGAACAAAGGCGATTTTTTCGGTCGCACCTTCGGTAAAGCGGGCGCCTCACCTTAGCCGCGCTTGTGAATCGGGCCACTGCGCTCTTTTAAAAACCCTGCGGAGTAACCCGAGTGCACTGCCTGAATTTCTGCAATGATGGAAAGCGCAATTTCTTCCGGTGTTTCCGCGCCGACATCGAGACCGACAGGACTGAACAAACGAAGAAGCTGTTCGTTTGCAGGGACAACACCTTCCTCACGCAGTTTTTGAAATAATAGATCGGTTTTTGATGCCGGACCGAGCAATCCGATGTAGAACACAGGTAACGGAAGCAATACTCGCAAGAAGTTTAAATCCGTTTCGAAATGATGATTCATGATCACAGCGGCAGTTGTGAAATCGAGTTTTACGCTGGCCGATAGTTCTTCCGGTTCCGTGAGAATCACGTTGGCTCCAGGAAAACGATCTTTGCGCGCGAACGCAGGACGCCGATCCACGACCGTCACATTCCAGCCTAGCTCCTTGGCGAATCGCACGAGAGGAACCGCATCCGGGCCAGCGCCGAAGATAATCAGCGGCAGAGGCAATTCGATGTATTCCACAAGCGCTTCAACATGACCACCGCCCAAAGGAAACGTTTGGACTTTCGATTGGCGCGATTGTAAGATTGACCGGCATTCCGTATTGAGGGCATCTATCACTTCTCGATTCTGAATGCCTTCAGCTTCTTGTCTGTCATTCTGCAACATCAAACGGCTCGCTACAGAAACGCCTGATACTTCGTGAACTCGAAATACCGTTGCCAACACGGCCTCTTCTCTTTGAGAAACATGCTGACCAATAAAATCGAGATGACTGATCTGAGACGACCCATCAAAAGGCTCCAATAGAATTTGCGCCACACCCGTACAACCAAGTCCAAGGCCAAACAAAAGATCATCCGGTGAAGTCGTGTCGAATGTTGCAAGAGCCGCCTCTTTTGTTTGTATCACCCGTTTTGCTTTCTCAATCAACTCGCCTTCAAAACAGCCGCCACTGATCAAACCGGTGGTCGCTCCCTCTTCTGTGATCAACACGCGAGCTCCAGGCCGCCGGTAAGTTGAGCCGCTCACCTTTACAACGGTTGCCACTACGAACGGTTTGCCGGATTCTTTCAGTCGCGCGAGTCCCTCAAAAAAATCTTTCCACATAGCTTATGCTCTTAGTCTGTCAAATTGGATCATCTGTGCGATGATACTCAATGCAATTTCTTCCGGGCTGGACGCATGAATCTCCAAACCAGCAGGTGAATAAATCCGCTTCAGTGCATCCCCGGATACTCCATCGCTTCGTAAACGTTGGATCAACTCAGCGCCCCTTTTTTTGCTCCCCATAAGAGCAATGTAAGGAGCGGGAGTCGCTACTGCCTGTTGCAGAGCCTCTTCATCAAATCTTCCGCGACTGGCAACCACGACGTAGGTCTCAGCGGTCACATCCGCTTTTGTCAGATCCAGCTCGTTTATGATTTGGTCCGCCTCAACAACCTCTTCTTTCTTCATCAATGGATCGATCAGCGTCACACGGAATTTCAGAAGGCTTCCTAATTTGGCGAGCGCCAATGCGATTTGGTCTCCGCCGACAATCAACAAATGTCTGCGTTTTGTTTCGAACGAACGATCGGAGACCTGCAAATCTCCCAAGACCTCCTGTGAATTCGCCGTCTTCATAGCTTCCAATTTCGAAAGATCTTCTACGGTATCAATATCGATTAACACGCCAATATCATCGACTTGAACCTTCCGGATCTCGTCAGGGTGCAAACCAAACAGAGAACGGCATCCGATGTCGCCGGTTAACTGCGTCATCTCAGGAAACAGCGATCGACCGATGAGAACCGGATTTCCACGAAACCCTTTGTATACAGGCACAAGAATCGCCGCTCCGGATCCTTCATATTCCTGAATCAATGCGTCTATGATCGATGGCTTGATGAAAGGTTGATCCGCAAGCACAATCAAGGCTGCCGAACAGTCAGAAGACACGGAGCGGAGGCCGCACCGGATCGATGTGCTCATTCCTTTTTCAAAGAAGTCGTTCGTTACTATTTTTGTAGAAGCGGAAATCGAAACGGCTCTGGAGATCTCTTCAGCCTGATACCCGAGAACTAGAATGGTCTCGTGAACTCTGGAATCAGCAACAGCTCTCAGCGTAGTTTCCAGTAGAGTCTGATCGCCAATCATTGCGAGTTGTTTGAGGGTTCCCATGCGACGGGACATCCCGGCTGCAAGCACGATCGCAGAAACAAACGTGGACATGCTCCTTCTAAGCGTTGATGAACTGAGTAGGAGTTTTATCAAAGCTGGCTTTGCAAAGAGCACAGCAAAAATAAATCGTTTTCCCGTTGTAATCAGAAGAATATTTTGAGGGAATGGTAACTGTCATTCCGCAAACAGGATCCTTCGCGCGAGCCACTTCTAAAACTGAAAGTTTGGAATCGATACGACTTCATCGCGTGACTCAACTTTTCTTCGAGCTTGAATTGTTTGAGCTAGAATGCTGACCGCGATTTCTTCCGGTGTTTGCGCCCCGATGTCCAGGCCTGCAGGTACCATGAACCGATTTCAATCGATCCGCTCCTACTCCTTTCTCGCGCAAAAAAGAGGAGACCGCTTCCCACTTTTTCCTGCTTGCAACAAAGGCCACATAGGGAGCGTCCTTCGTCAGCGCTTGTTCCAGCGCGCCTTCGTCATCTTCTCCCTGCGTTGCAACCACGATAGCGGTCTGGTTCGTAATTCTCGGTTGATCGGTGTTCTCTTCCGAAATCAAAGAGACGCGGTAAGACAATGTTTTTGCGAGCGCGGCGAGAATTGTCGCCACGGGCGAACGTCCAAAGATAATCAGATGTGGTTTTGCAGGCACTGGTTCAATGAAGATATCCAAAGTTCCTCCACTATGACACATCATGGTGTATCCGGTAATACCATCGGCTGGTCCATCTTTGAGGGACTTCAACGCTTCCTCAATCACGATAGGCTGCGCGCAGCCGCCGCCGATCCATCCGGAAATCTTGCCATCGCCGGTTATGATCGCGCGATCCCCCGGTTTACCGTTGGCGCTTCACATCGAACTACGGTAGCAACAACGAAGGCTTCATCTTGCGCGTGTAGCTTCGAAGCGCGATTCAAAAAGTCTTCGTACATCCGTTAACTCCAGTGTCTTTCGAGATTCATGAGGCTTTGCAGATTATGCGCCGGCGCAAAAACATCCGCGTGAGGCAGAGCCGCAGACATTCCACGCGTAAGCGGTTGATAACCGGCCAGGCCAAGAAGGGGATTTAACCAGATCAGGCGATGAGTGCGCCGTTTGATCTTGCCGAGTTCTCCGGAGAGCAGATCCGGACTCCCAGTATCCCAGCCGTCACTTAAGATCACTACCACAGAGTGTCTGGTTAATTGCTTTGGCGCAAATCGCTGATTGAAATCTCTCAAGCATTCGCCGATTCGCGTGCCTCCTGACCATTCGCTGACTCTATCCGTAAGATCATTTAACACTTCAGCAAGATGTTTTTTTCGCAGTGCGGATGTGACGGGAACCAGCTGCGTACTGAAAAGAAAGGAATCCATCCGCTTGAAGTATTTGTTCAGTGCATAGACGAAGCGCAACAGAAATGCGCTGTAAAGTTCCATCGATCCGCTGACATCCAGAAGCATCACCAGATTTGTTTTTCTCAGTTTTCTTCCTTTTCGCATTAAATCCACAGGATTTCCCCCATGCCCGATGCTGTGCCGGATCGTTCTTCGCAAATCAACAGGACCAAGCTTTCCAACCAATCGCCACCTGCGAACAAGTCTTATGCGCATTTGTTTCCACAATCGAAAGGCAATCTCTTCCAGCATCGGAAGATCCGATAGTGGAATCTTTGAAAAATCCATTCGCTTTAAACGTTTGGTCGCGGATGCTCCTGATGTTGCAGCTTCCGTGCTATCCCCTTCCGGCATAGCGGACGCAATCCGATCGAATTTTCCTTCCGGAGCAGCCAGACGAATCTCCTTTTGTGCCGGCTGTGACTGATCACGATCAGCGGATGAATCCCAGTACTGATGGAAAAGCTGGTCAAATAACTCGGACTCCTCCCTGGATGAGGAGAGAAGAGAACGAAGAGCTGCCTGAAAAGCACAACGGTCCGTTATCGTTACAATTTCCGTTGCCACAAGAGCATCAATCGTTTCCTTGATCCCAACAGGAAAACCTTTCACCCGCAGAAATCGGCAGAACCCAACAACGGATTCACTGATCATTTCTTTTTTACTCAAGAAGAAAGTATCGTTTCAACTCCTTCGTTTTGCACTCGTTCGATGTCTTCTTTGGATTTCAGAATGCAACCGAGCGTTTC
>JAKEFK010000344.1 GCA_022616075.1 bacterium | reverse complement strand
GTGGACATGGCTTTATTATAGTAACAGTTGTCCGCCTTTGTGACCGGAACGAATTTACTTGCCTGTCCTCTTTTTTTATACTAGGTGTTCAGCCGCGTACCGAATAAGGGAGGAATGTCATGTCAATCAAGATAGGTATCAATGGATTTGGCCGGATTGGTCGCAACTTACTGAGATGTTCAATGGGTGAAAAGAATTTTGATTTTGTTGCGGTAAATGATATTACCGATACAAAAACCCTGGCTCATCTGCTGAAATATGATTCCGTTCTTGGGAATCTTGAACAGAAAATTGATTCAAAGGAAAAATCAATCATTGTCAACGATGATGAAATCGCCGTTTACTCGGAGAAAGATCCGGCGAAGTTGCCATGGAAAAATCTGGGTGTGGATATCGTTGTGGAGAGCACGGGACTTTTCACAAAGCGGTCCGACGCGGCAAAACATCTGGAAGGTGGGGCAAAGAAAGTCCTGATTTCTGCGCCCGCAAAAGAGCCGGACGTCACGATTTGCCTGGGTGTTAACGAGGACATGTACGAAGCCTCCAAGCATCATGTGATATCGAATGCATCCTGTACGACGAATTGTCTTGCCACGGTGGCGAAAGTCCTGCACGTGAAATTCGGGATCATACGAGGTTACATGACCACGATCCATTCCTACACGAACGATCAAAAACTTCTCGACCTTCCGCACAAAGATCTTCGTAGAGCTCGCGCCGCCGCCCTCTCCATGATTCCGACAACTACAGGCGCAGCCGTCGCAGTTGGAGAAGTGCTTCCTGATCTAAAAGGGAAGCTGGATGGAATCTCCGTTCGCGTTCCGACACCCAACGTCTCCCTGACCGATTTTGTGATGGAACTGAAAAAGACTGTGACAGAAGCGGAGATCAACAGCGCGTTCCGGGAAGCAGCGGGATCCTGGATGAAAAACATCCTTGATTATACGGACGATGAACTGGTGTCGATCGATTTTCGCGGAAATCCGCATTCTTCCATCGTGGATGGTCCGTACACTGCTGTGATGGATGGTAACTTCGCAAAAGTTCTGGCCTGGTATGACAATGAATGGGGTTACTCCTGCCGTTTGCGTGATTTGATCAAGCTGGTTGCGCGTTCTTTATGAACAAACTGACAATCCGCGATCTTGATCTCAAAGGCAAGCGAGTTTTCATTCGTGTCGATTTCAATGTTCCCTTAAACGACCAGAATGAAATTGAAGACGACACGCGGATTCAAGCTTCTCTTCCAACCATCCGGTACGCGCTCGATCAGGACGCAAGGGTGATTCTGGCTTCGCATCTAGGGCGTCCCAAAGACAAACCAGAAGAAAAATACAGCATGAAGCCGGTCGCGAAACGACTCGGTGAGTTGCTCGTTCTCCCGATAAAACTCGGCAACGATATTGTGGGTCCGGAATCTCAAGCTCTGTCCGCGAATCTTGGTGAAGGGGAAGTTTTGTTGCTGGAGAATTTGCGTTTTCACCCTGGCGAAAAAAAAGGGGATCCTGAATTTTCAAAACAGCTTGCTCAACTCGCCGATGAGTATGTGAATGATGCTTTTGGCACATCTCATCGCGCTGACGCCTCGATGGTAGGGATGGCGCTCCACTTTCAGCGGCGGGCAGCCGGTTTCTTGATCGAAAAAGAGCTTCAATATCTGGGAAAACTGATGCAAGCGCCTGACCGGCCCTATATTGCCATTCTGGGCGGAGCGAAAATTTCAGACAAAATTGAAGTTGTGCGGAGCCTGTTGACCCGTGTGGACCGTCTCCTGATCGGTGGAGCAATGGCGTACACATTTTTAAAGGCAAAAGGACAGCACATCGGCAAATCTCTTTGCGAGATCGACAAGCTGGATCTGGCAAATGAACTTTTGGTGAATGACAAACTGGAATTGCCGGTCGATTTCATTGCGGCGCCGGAACCGAAAGCAGGCGCTCCCACCCGCGTGATTCGAACGGGAGGAGATTTTGAAGGCTGGATGGGGCTCGACGTCGGGCCGGAAACGCGCGAAAAATATTCCGCCATTTTGCGAGATGCAAAAACGGTCTTTTGGAACGGCCCGATGGGTATGTTCGAGATTGACGAATTTGCTGAAGGGACAAACGCGATTGCCCGCGCGCTTGCGTCATTGAATGCGATGACCGTCATTGGAGGGGGTGATTCTGTTTCAGCTGTTGAAAAGTGCGGCGTTGCGGATAAAATGACTCATATCTCGACTGGTGGCGGCGCCAGTCTGGAATTCTTGACGGGAAAGGAGCTTCCTGGGATTGCCGTATTAACAACGCCCTAGAGGGCGTACTGAAGAAAAGCAGATGCGTAACAAGTTCATAGCGGGCAACTGGAAAATGAACACCACCCGCGCGGAAACCACAGCTTTGTTGCAGGCGTTGCTGCAAGGAACTTCCGCCATTGAAAAAACAACCATCATGGTTGCGCCTCCCTTCGCGAATCTTCAGATTGCATCCGAACTACTACAGAATTCGAAGATAAAGTTAGGCGCCCAAAACATGTACTGGGAAGATAAGGGCGCATTTACGGGAGAAATCTCGCCTCTCATGCTGAAAGATTTCAATTGTAGCTACGTGATTATAGGTCACTCCGAAAGACGACAGTATTTTCGGGAATCGAACCAGGAAATCAATCGCAAAATACAGGCTGCATTTCGCCATCGAATTTACCCAATCCTTTGCGTCGGCGAATCATTGGAAAACCGGGAACGTGGCCAGACACTCGGAGTCGTTGAATATCAGATCCGGAACGGTCTCGCCGGGTTTACATCCGAACACATGAACGATTTCACGATCGCCTATGAGCCCGTCTGGGCGATTGGAACCGGCCGCGCTGCTACGCCGGCGGACGCAGTTGAAGTTCATTCTTATATCCGTTCGCTCTTTGCCGAGATGTTTGATTCTACGATCGCAGAAAGCACACGCATTCAATATGGTGGAAGTGTGACAGCGGACAATATTGACTCGTTTATCTGCGAAGAGCATATTGATGGCGCGCTTGTCGGCGGCGCCAGCTTAAAAGCGGATTCCTTCCTGAAGATTATTCAAGCCGCGGAACAATCTTGAACAGAAGCTCGCAAAGGACGCAAAGATAAAGAATTTTTTTTCTCTTCGCGATCTTTGCGTCCTTCTGTTAAAAATTATCTCGCGAAGACGCCTATTGCTCCGGGAATTTTCACTTTCCAGTTGAACAAGCTGAACGCCGGTTTTTTCTGCGCTTCGAACGGACCATAGCGCACGTAGGAAAAATCGCTGGCCTTTACAACCATATTTGCTTCTGAACCACCGTCCAGATTCATGGCCGTGTGAATGCGCAACCCACGATCCGGTCTCGCGTTGCTCTCCTTCAAAAACAGCCCGAGGTTGTGCAGGGTAAAGAAATTTCCTTCTGTGGTGATCAGAAGAATTTTGTCATCGAAGTCTTTGGCCACAATCGTCCGGTTTGCCTGCCAGCCGGTCTTTTTTACCTTGATCTTTCCGTGCCGGTCCAGAAGGATGGGCCAGTGCTGAACGCCCTGCTGGTACGTTCCTGGCGTGTAGCGGTCGTATTCAAAATCCAACAGATCCGCCAGCGGTAAATTCTTTTTTACCGGTTCGGCGACCAGCATTCCACGAACACTGGAATTGGATTTGGGGCCTTTCAATTTGCCGTCGCAAATGATGAGGGCGCACGGCATGTAGTAAGGATCCGCCATGTACTGCGCGCTGTTGGTCATTGCGATGGCGCCCGTCTGTTTTTGCCAGTCTTCAATCGTGCGCGCAACCGTCTTTTCCTCTTCGTAGGCACTAAGGACGCGAATGCGATTGAACCGCGGGTCGATTCTAACTACAGCAAGTACGTCGATCAGTTCTTTGTGCCGCCACACCTCGATCCGTGCGAACTCCACTCCTTTGCTGATGCCGTTCCATTCCAGCTTGCTATGGGAAATGTTTAAGTATTCGGGTGACGGATTTTTCTTGATATCTGCAGCGGCAATCCGGGCGATTAATAGAGTCGTATTTGCCAATACGGCCTGGAACAATTCTCTCCGACTCAACATCAGGGACATTCTCTTACAACAATATTCGCAAAGCCACACATTTCCGGCAATGGTATCGCGGGCGTCTCGCCTGCGAAGCAATGTCATTTGACTTTTAACCCTTAACTTTTACTCTTAAATTCAGACAATGAATTCAAACACCGTACCCACTCAATACTGGCACGCGCTTGAAGATGGGCGTATCCAGTGCGATACGTGCCCGCGTTACTGCAAATTGCACGAAGGCCAACGAGGTCTTTGTTTTGTTCGGGCGCGCGAAAATGACCAGATCGTGCTAACCACGTATGGAAGGTCGAGCGGTTTCTGCATCGATCCTGTAGAAAAGAAACCGCTGAACCATTTCCTTCCGGGAACACCGATTCTTTCCTTTGGAACAGCGGGGTGCAATCTCTCCTGCCAATTCTGCCAGAACTGGGATATCAGCAAGTCTCGCGAAATCGATACATTGGCTGATGCGGCGTCACCTGAACGGATTGCTTCGGCCGCAGCACAGCTCGGTTGCCACTCAGTTGCATTCACCTACAACGATCCTGTTATTTTTCTGGAATATGCGATTGATGTGGCTCAGGCATGCCATGAAGTCGGAATCAAAGCGGTGGCTGTGACCGCCGGATATGTGTGCGATGCGCCGCGAGTGGAAATGTACAAATACATGGATGCTGCGAACGTGGACCTGAAGGGTTTTACCGAACGGTTTTATAGCAAAATTTGCGCGGGGCATTTACAGCCTGTTCTGGATACGCTGGTCTACTTAAAGCACGAAACAGACGTCTGGTTTGAGATCACAACTCTTTTGATTCCGGGTGAAAACGATTCAGAAGAGGAGATAGAAAAGATGACGCAGTGGATCATGGAAAAGATCGGCCCGGATGTTCCTCTTCACTTTACAGCTTTCCATCCGGATTACCGGATGCTCGATAAGCCTCCCACTCCTCCCTTTACGCTGACACGAGCGCGTAAGATCGCTTTGAAAAATGGTCTTCGTTATGTTTATACCGGCAATGTGCACGATGAGGAAGGTGGCAGCACATACTGTCATGGCTGTGGAACCAAAATCATTGGAAGAGACTGGTACGAGCTGACCGCCTGGAAATTAACATCGGACGGTCATTGTGCAGTCTGCGGCACTCGCTGCCCGGGTCGGTTCGAAGGACCCCCCGGCAAATGGGGAGCCAAACGCTATCCTGTTCGCCTGGCAAACTTTAATTAACTCACGGGCGCTTGACCACGTGTTATATACTTGTCCGTAACAGCGAGTGTCCCCAAGCGAGTGTTAAGAAGAGACCAATGGCTCGATCTGGCTCGTAAGCTGGATTGGCAGTTCTCGTACGTAGAAGAAACAGAGGTCTATCCGGAAGAGATTTCAGGAACTCCATGGCTGCCGCAAAGCGAATGGAGCAGTTGGGACGAGCCTTATCGCACTTCCTACACCGAATATGTGGTCAACCAGTCCGCAAAAGATTCCGCTGTGTACGCGGTAAGAGATGCGATCGGCAAAGTTGAAGATTTTCAAAAGCTGGACCCTTCGTGGTTAAACGGTTTGAAGCTGCATGCCGCAGCTCTTCCGCTGGCTGAGTTTGCTGCAGTTGTAGGAAACCTCCGGGCCGCCCGCTTCGGCCGTGATAGTGCGTGGCGATCGATGGCCTTACTCGGTGCGATGGATGAATTTCGCCACACACAAATTCCACTTCTTTTAATGCATGAACTCATTTCCTGGGATAAACGATTTGACTGGACGCACAAATTTTTTCACACGAACAACTGGGTCGCGATCGCCGGACGGCACTTTGTAGATGATCTTTTGATTGGATCCAACCCGATTGAATTCGCTATAGGAACCAATTTCGTATTTGAAACCGGATTTACAAATCTCCAGTTCATCGGTCTTTCTTCCATGGCTCACTCCGTGGGCGATAAGATGTTCGAAAAAATGGTGAATAGCATTCAAACAGATGAAGCCAGGCACGCGCAGATTGGGCCCGCTGTTTTGAAAATTGTATTGAAGCATGACCCGGACTACGCGCAATTCCTTCTGGATAAATGGTTCTGGCGTAGCTGGCGCTTTTTTGCCGTGATAACCGGATTCAGCATGGATTACCTGACTCCTTTGAAACACCGTTCGCAATCTTTCAAGGAGTTCATGGAGGAATGGATCCTCGATCAGTTCGCAAGAATGTTGAAAGAATACGGGCTGAATAAACCGTGGTATTGGGACCAATTCCTTTCGAACATCGAGCTCTATCATCACATGGTGTACGTCAGCGCTTATACTTACAGAGCCACAACCTGGTTTGATTTCACATTGCCGGGACCGAAAGAGAGGGCCTGGCTAAAAGAAAAGTATCCGCGAACGTGGCATCATCTCGATCCCATCTGGGAGAGAATCACCCAGCGATGGCGCGAATCGGGACCGGGCGTAGAATGGTTTTCTCATGGCGCCACCCCTGTCACCTTTTGCGATTTATGCCAGCTCGTTCTTTGTGGCGGGTCTCCTGAGCAGAATAGCGCAATCACAACGAACCTGGATGGAAAAAAATACATCTTCTGTTCTGAACCCTGCCTATGGATTTTTCATATGGAACTCGAGCGCTACCGGCATCACAAGGATGTTGTGAAAAGAATTTTGGCCGGGGAAGCGCCTGCTAACCTGTTAGAACTTTTGCGAAAATATTTTTCTTTGACGCAGGAGATGTGGGGAAAAGATGTGGAGCAGGGCAACTACAATTGGCTGCAACGGAGTAGAGAGGAAAGATAATGCTGGTGCCGCTTTACGGTTTTTTACGCGGAGATTCGATCGGATTACTCGTGCTTGTTCAAGATACTGACACGATTGAAACTGTTGCTGCAACCCTGCAGGAGGCAGCTTTAGTTCGTGTTGCCCCCGCTGTCCGCGCGAGCGTCTACTTTAGCGGCAGGTTGCTGGATCCGGGATCAACCGTTACAGAATCAGGACTCGAAGCTCTCGATCGAATCGACGTAGTGCAGGAGTTGTGAATGCCATTGATGGAAGCTGCACAATGGGACGACCTGTTAAACGGCGAAATGATGGGCTGCCAGCTGGGGGGAAATAAGGTTCTGATCATCAAAATCGATGACCGCATTTTTGCGTATGAAGACCGGTGTGCACATCTCGGGATGCCTCTCAGTCAGGGAAAACTGGATGAACAAACACTGACGTGCTTCGCTCATGAATGGCAATACGACGTTTGCTCAGGTAAGGGAATCAATCCACAATCGGTCTGCCTGAGACAGTATGCGGTTCACGACGGAAGAATCTATATTGATTTGGAAGCTATTCCATGTGGATAAATGATGATCCAACAACGGACTTAGTCGGACCGGTATTGGAAGCGAATGATATTTCGCTTGCAGTAATCAGCGCAATCGAGTTGATGAATGAGAGAGTCCAGGTCCGCAATGTCGGCTCTTATCTTCGCGTGCTGGTTCCCCACAAATGTGAAGTCACACGTGAGAGGATTGAAGCAGTTCTGGGTTTTCCTTTCGATTTGCCATCCGATCTGGAACGGATCATGCCGTCCTTTAAAGGATTTTTAAAGTTCACAGAAGACCGGGTTATTTGGACGTTGGAAAATGACTGAGCAGAAAACGTACTGGCATTTGCAGGATCTCAAGAAAAAGCCATCGGAGTATGAAATCGTTACTTCGAGGTTGCTTTACTATTTTGAAAGAAGCTTTGAAGTGAACGCACCGGTGGGGGAATGGTACGGCCGGAACCAGAAGGGGTCCGCATTTCAAGTGACGGATTGGGAACACTTCAAAGATCCGCGCGAAACCACTTATACAAAATATACAGACCTTCAAAAGCGAAAAAAAATTTTTGTTGATGGCATTTTCGAATCCATGGATGAAAATTACGAAAAATCACTCGCACCCGGTTATCTCGATTTTTTCCGCAAGTTTGTTGCGCCGTTACGCTATCCGTTTCATGGATTTCAAATGGTTTCCTCTTATATCGGCAGCATGGCTCCTGCAGGCCGGATAGTCATAGCCGCGCTTTTGCAGAGCGCGGATGAGATGCGGCGGATTCAGAGGATTGCTTATCGTCTCAGACAACATCAAGTGACTTTTCCTGATCCTGATGACTCCCGGGGCGCGTGGGAAAAGGATGCGTCCTGGCAACCACTCAGAAAGGTTGTTGAAAATCTGCTGGTAACATTTGACTGGGGCGAAGCTTTCGTAGCGTTAAATCTCGTTTGCAAACCACTATTCGATCAATTCTTGATGACCGGTTTGTGCCGGGCGGCTGAGGAGGCGAAGGATGATGGTCTTGCAAGGATCTTCGCATCGTTGGAAGAAGACAGCGTCTGGCATCGTGAATGGAGCTCTTCGCTTGTTCAGTACGTATTGAATCAAAACAGGAACTGCGAAACGTCGCTGTTCGCCTAGATCGACAAATGGTATCCCCAGATGCTCCATGCCATTGTTGTGCTGTTGAATACATGCAACGCTTCACTGCCCGACAGGAACCGGCCGGACCTTGAGCAAGTGGAAATGTGTTGCCGGAACTTGTGGGATAGAGCCGGACTGCGAAGAAATTAGTAACGTCCCAAAAGTGTAGGTAACTGAGATTCTCGTTTGACTGAAATGGTCGTACGCGAGCCCCTCTTCTAGGCAACTCGAATCGCGCAGCGTCGAGAGTTGCCATCCTGTAAAAAAAACCAAAGGTTTATTGATGCTCCCTTCCCCTGTAATTCTCTAACAAAATTTACATTGCGTCTTCCAGCAGGGGAAGGGAGAGGGCAGCCTTTTCCAACTTCCGTGCCGCAATCACGTTCAGTCCGTTTATCGACCTTTGAGATTCTCACATAGAGTTGTGGGACAATAATAAGAAATTAGAACATGTCACAGACAAAGCTGACATTAGCCGAAATGGCGCTTTCCATGATCCGGAACTATCTGGACGGAGTCATGGCGTTTAACACTTATTACAGGATTAATTTCTGGAATACCGCGATGGAGAGGATTTTCGGCAAGCTTGCCAGAGATGTGATGAATCAAAGCATGCTTGATGTTTTCCCTTTTCTTCGTGAAACAGGGCTGGATCGCGAACTCGAAAGACTCCTTAAAGGCGGATCTCCCCATTGCCGGCATCCGATCGAAGCGCCTTTCGGTTCAGGCTTTTATGAAGCCCATCATCTGCCTTTAACGGACGGCGATGGAATCATCGTTGGCGGCTACACCGT
Organism: bacterium; assembly: GCA_022616075.1. Classification (NCBI taxonomy): domain Bacteria; species bacterium. Next base: position 5,455 of record JAKEFK010000344.1, on the reverse strand, counting down.
GATTCGTGATGTAACTCAATCCACAAAAGCGGAGCAGCAATGGTTTGAAAGCGAAACGCGGTTTCGCACCATGGCTGATACTTCTCCTGTTTTGCTATGGATGTCCGGCAAGGATGCTTTGTGCACGTTCTTCAATCAGCGCTGGCTTGATTTTACCGGACGCACGCTGGAAGAAGAGTTTGGCAATGGATGGGCCGAAGGTGTGCATCCGGAGGATTTTCAGCATGCGATGAACCACTACATGTCTTCTTTTGTACAACGGCGCGAGTTTCGCATGGAGTATCGTTTGCGAAGAGCGGATGGTCAGTATCGGTGGGTTCTTGACAATGGAATCCCGCGGTATGAAATCGATGGAAGTTTCGCGGGCTTCATCGGTTCCTGCATTGACATTACCGAGCTGAGAGAAGCCCATCAGAAGCTCCAGGAACTGAATGAGGTGCTGGAAGTAAAGGTTCGTGAACGAACCTCCGATTTGATGCGTTCGAATAAGGATCTCGAACAATTTGCCTATGCTGCATCGCACGATCTTCAGGAACCGTTGAGAATGATTTACAGCTACCTGCAGCTTCTGGAAGAAAACTACAAAGGGAGCCTGGATCCCCAAGGATTGCGTTGTGTTGATATCGCTGTCGACGGCGCAAAGAGGATGCAAGCTTTAATTCGCGATTTGCTTACTTATGCGCGACTCGATTCCGATGGAACGCCGCATGAAGCGACCGACTTCAAAAAAACTGTGGATATTGTGTTGAACGACCTGAGCGTTGTAATACAAGAAACGGAAGCGCAGGTCACGTCTGCCTTTCTGCCCATTGTGGTTGCGAATCCCATTCAAATGCGAGTGTTGTTTCAAAACTTGATTAGCAATGCAATCAAGTTTCGTCGCCAGGAGGAGAATCCCCGAATACGGATCTTTGCCGAAACGCACGGGAAAGATTGGTTGTTTGGAGTAGAAGATAACGGTATTGGTATTGATGCCATCGATCAAGAGCGAATCTTTCGAATTTTCCAGCGTCTTCACGAACGCAGCCGCTATCCAGGAACCGGAATTGGGCTCTCGATTTGTCAGAAGATTGTGGAACGGCATGATGGAAGAATCTGGGCCGAATCGCGGCCAGGGCAGGGTTCTACCTTCTTTTTTACTCTGCCGGTAAGAGCCGCCAAGTAGTAGTGGCAGAGCATTTGCCTGCCCGCGATTTATTCGTGATCAGCGACCTGATTTTGGAAATGATGTACTTACTTACTTCAAACGAAATGGCAAATGCTCTGCAACTACCAACTAAAATCCCAGCAGTTTTCCAATTCCATTCAACAATGCATCGAAGAAGCGAACTGCAGCGCTGTCGGATGTTTTTGATGGTGGAGCAGTTTGCCGGAGAATCAATCCATTCCCTTCAAACTGGTAGTCGAACAAAGGTGTCATGCCGCGATAGTACGGCCAGAACGTTTCGGTTCGCGCCGTAGAAAAAGATAAGGTGGTTTCAAAAGCTGTCAGAATGGATTCAGAGATTCGAACAGCTTGACCGTTCAATTTCACCGCGTCCACGCCACCCCTTCCCTGAATGAACAGTTTTCCGGTTCCACTGAAATGGATGTAACGCAAACGACCGGCAATCCACGAATGAGGATTCAGCAGCGTCCAGCGCGTCTTCAGTTGCAGATTTCCCGTCAGAGCAACAACCTGCGATGGATAAACCACAATTCCGCGATGATTGTCCAGTAGGACCTCGCAAATGTATGTATCGGGATTTTCTCCGGAAGTGAGAACGATTTCAGTGGGCGCGGCATCTGAAGGCACAGAAACTTCCGTCAGCTCGGCAAGTCCCGCTGCGTAACTTGTAAAAGGTGAATTCCAATTCAGCAGAAAACGCGTTTTTTTCCGCGCAGTGGGAGCGTATTGATGAAGCCAGGCCATTCTAGTCACGAGCATTTCTCCCGGTTGCAGCTGGACCGGAAGATTCTTTTGTGATTGTTTCACTGAAACATTTTCTGCGTCTCCGTTTTTCTCCAACTGCACGGCTGACGCATGTTTGGCGAGTCCGGCAACGCAAAAATACCAGAAAGCTCTCCAGCAAAGCGGTCCCAGAAAAACCAACACGCAAAGGACCAGAATCGTTGTAACGCTGTTACGCAGTGTTTTCAGGAGCAATTGCTGCGTGTGATAAAGAGTCCTGCCGGCGATTTCGATTTCTTGAACCAGTTTTTCTTTTCCGTGCCGGAGTCTTTGAAGTTCTGCATTTTTCTTATCTATCAATACGCCGGTCATTTCGATCTCTTTTTTCCACTGCAACCATTGAAAAGGGGAAGTCCACCGGGAAGGCTCTTGTTCGCGCAGGCGAAGATATCGTTTCTCAAGAGAAAGATCGGCGCGCCGTTCCTGAATTCTTCGATTCAATTCGCCGAGCTGCGTTTGCAACGCCTGTAGTTGTAATTCCTCTGCCTTTCGTTGTTTCCACCAATCAGAAAAGATTGCGATGAGAACAACCAGCGCTGCGATGCAAAGAAGAATTAGAAGCCGCGAAAAGAGCCACCGCACAAGAGCCAGGAACAGTTTCATCTAGAACTGCCGATAAGCATCCTATATCATATTCATTTGTTGGACTAAAGTGTTGAATACTTTGACGGGGGTTTTCGTTGGCTGAACTACGTCCTGTCCGAATCCTCTTGATCGACACGTACCCTGAAAGCATTTCTGCTCTCAGTATGTTTGCATCTGAGATTAAGAATTGTGATCTGGACGTTATTGGGAACGAGCTGGAATTTCTCCAGCACAATGAGACCGGGCCCAGGCCTGACCTGCTAATTTTTGCTCACGGTTCGATTCCGGATTCACAGGAACTTTTCGCGGAGATTGTTGCTTCTCATCCAGAGTTGTACAGCATTGCAATTCTGCCAGAACAGGACCTGGAAACAGGAAAGGAATATCGTCAGATGGGGGCGCGCGAGGGTGTCTACCGGCTAGAAAATTATCTCGGCAATTTGCGGCACGCGCTTCGCGATGCTTTGACTCACTTTTGGGGACCGGACGTGACGTCTACGGGATATCTGCAAACTCTGCCGTCCGGCAAGAAAATTCTACACTACAACATTCTCGAACTCGCGGGCGCCGGGATCAGGACGGATGTCTATAAAGCAGAGGATCTAAATGAGAATCGCCTGGTGGCGCTGAAAATCCTTCCGCCAAGCATTGCAACTCATACCGTTGTCAGAAAGCGTTTAGCTCGCGAAGCGATTGCCGCATCGCAATTGCATCACTCCAGCATTGGCACTGTGTACGCGCTTGAAGAAGGGGAAGGGATGGCGTTTGTGGCAATGGAGTATCTGGAGGGAGAAAGCCTTGCGGCAGCACTGAGAAAAGGGCCGCTTGGTATGTTCCGTTTGCTCGATATCGGCTCACAAATTTGCGATGCCCTGGAAGTTTCGCACCAGGCCGGAAGAATTCACGGCAATATCAAGCCCGGCAATATTCATTTACCGCCGAATGGGCCGGCCAAATTGCTCGATTTTGGCTTGCCTCAAAAAATTGGTCCTGCTATTCCACGGAAGGGTGCTCGGGGGATCATCGAGATTAGCGCTTCCGGTATTCCGTGGGATTCCCTTTTTTATTTTTCGCCGGAACAAACGCGCGGAGAAGATCCGGATGGACGTTCTGATCTTTTCTCGATCGGCTCACTTCTTTACCTGGCTTCTACGGACGAACAACCATTTGATGGAAAGGATGCGGCCACGATTGTAAAGCGGATTCAGACCGATGATCCCGTCAATCCGAGCGACCATCAAGCTCACTTACAAGAAGAGTTCGACGGCATTCTGCTCCATGCTCTGGTAAAGGACCGCGCGAAACGGCTTCCTTCAGGCGCAGAGCTCCGAAAAGTGCTTACCTCTTTAAAATCGCGCTACATTCCCAAAATTGAACAGAAGCCTGAGAAGAAACAAGAGCCGGCAGTGGAAGAGGCGGTGGTTCCTCTACCCGGCAAGCGAATCATGACGGTTTTAGCTGTTTTTGTCTTCGTTATTCTTGCGATTGCAACCGCGCTCTTTTTCCTTGTTCCACGCAAGAAAAATCCAATACCAATTGTTGTGCTCCCCATTCAGTCTACCGGGGGAAATGAATTGGAGTACTTGTCAGGAGGAATGACTGACTCTTTGATCGAAGGCTTCTCCATGCTGCAGGGACTTCAGGTGATTCAGCCTGTGACAGCCTTTCGCTATGCCAAGTTCGCGGATGCCAGAACTGCAGCTCGTGCAGTGGGAGTGAGTTATGTTCTAGCGGGAAGATGGAACGATCCTGGCAAAGGAGTTTTGGAAGTTCAGCTTCTTCATGTGAGCAAAGGTCTGGTATGGAGCAATCGCTACAATCCGAAAACAGATGATCTTTCAGCGACTCGATTCGCGATCGTCCAGGAAGTGTCACAATCATTGAATGTGATTTTGGATCAGGAGCAGAAAAAGTTTTTCATGGTAGAACCATCAACAAGTCTGGACGCTCTAAATTTCTATCGGCAAGGTCGTTACCGGTATTATCAGCGTTCGCGTGAAGACCTGCTTTCCTCGATTCGACAATTTGATCAAGCGATCGCGCTCGATCCAGGTTTTGCTGCCGCCTATGCCGCAAGATCTTTGTCTTATCTCGATCTTGCAGAGACAACATCCAACTCGAGTTTTTACAGAGGAGCTCAGGATTCCGCAATCCGCGCTCTTGAATTGCAGGAGAAGTTATCGGAAGGCCATACGGTGCTTGGAGCCGTGAACCTGCTGTATCTCTGGAACCTGAACACCGCAGAACAAGAGTTGATGAGGGCTGTTACCCTTAACCCAAGTTCTTCGCGAGCGCATTCTTATCTCGCGATGCTGTACACCGTAAGGCAACAACCGGAGAATGCTCTGGCGGAATTAAAGATCGCCGGAAGCTGTGATCCTCTTTCGTCCATCCTTCACACTGAAATTATTCGCCTGCTCATAAGCCTGCAAAAATATGACGACGCAATCGATTATGCGTACAAGCATATGGATCAAATGGATCCGGTCACAGCAAACTTGCTTCTGGGTGACGCCTTTCTGGGCAAGAAAGCGATCGAGGAAGCTTTGCTCGCTTATCGACGCTGCCAGGATCTCGGTTCGAAGGATGTGATCGCTCGAATTGCTACAGTATTAGCAGTAGATGGGATGCGACACGAGGGTTCGATTCTGTTGGAGAATCTGCTTTCTCGCTCTTCTACAGTCGATCCGGATCTGGTTGCTGCAGCCTACGCGCAACTGGGAGATCGGGCAAAAGCCATCCAATGGCTGCAGGCGAGTTACCTGGCGCGCTCCGCAGATCTGGTTCTGTTGAAAGTGGATCCGAATTTCGATTCCCTTCGCGGCGATCCCGAGTTTCAAAAACTCCTTCGTCTCGTCGGTATCTAGGCCGTCTGTCGCGTCTGCCGTCTTGCGTCCTCGCGTACGACGCGGAGACTAG
>JAKEFK010000343.1 GCA_022616075.1 bacterium | reverse complement strand
CGTTTGGAGTTGTGCTTTATGAGATGGCAACCGGCGCGCTGCCATTTAACGGTCAAACAACGGGCGAGATGCTGGAAGCGATCTTTACGAAGGAACCGGTTTGCGCCGGTGCGGTTGAATTCGAATGTGCCTGCAGAGATGGAACGGATCATCGCCAAAGCGATGGAGAAGGACCGCAACCTGCGCTATCAGAGCGCAGCGGAGATGCGAACGGATTTGAAGCGGTTGCGACGCGACACCTCAGTTGGAGGGCGGACTTCCAGTCCGCCGACCGAAATTGCGGGCAAGGTTGCCCCCGCTCCATACCGGAGCTGGATTGCAATCGCTGCTGTTGTTGCAGTGCTACTTGCCGCAGCCATTTTCTACCTCAGCCGCAGAGCCAAGCCGCCGGCGCCTGCGGCACCAACCGGCAAGACTGCGATTGCGGTTCTGCCGTTTACCAATCTGAGCGCGGATAAGGAACAGGAATACTTCTCCGATGGATTGAGCGAAGAGCTGCTCAACGTGCTGTCAAGAAATCCGAAGCTGCAGGTAACCTCCCGCACCTCCGCTTTTTCATTTAAAGGAAAGGAAGTTGACATCAAAACAATCGCACAAAAGCTGAACGTGACGCATGTGCTGGAAGGGAGCGTACGAAAAGCAGGAAACCAGTTGCGGATCACGGCGCAGTTGATCGAAGTGGCAACCGACTCCCATTTATGGTCACAAACCTACGACCGGCAGATGGAAAACATCTTTGCCGTCCAGGACGACATTGCCGCATCGGTGGCAGGCGCGTTGAAGGTAACACTCGAAGGAGGCCGCACTCCCAAAGCACAGCAGACAAATCCCGAAGCCTACAACGCATACCTGCAGGGGCGCTACTTCGTCGACCGGCGGAGCAAGGAAGATCTGCAGAAGGCGATTGGCTACTTTGAGCAGGCGCTGCAGATCGACCCGAATTATGCGCTCGCCTGGGTGGGGCTCTCGGAGACGCACAGTCGTCAGGGGGGTTGGGGCTACGTGCCGTTAGACGAAGGTTACGCGAAGGCACGAAAGGAAGCCGAAAAGGCGCTGGAACTGGATCCAAACCTGGCCGAGGCTCATGCTCGCAGAGGATGGATCAAGAGGGCCTTACGACTGGGACTGGACTGGCGCGGATGAAGCCTACAAACGGGCGCTGGAACTGGAGCCGGCAAATGCGGATGTGGTCAGCGGCGCATCTTTGCTGGCATTCACGTACGTTTGGTCGTTTCAATGATGCGATCACTCTGGCTCGCCGCGAGACGGACAAAGCCTTCGAGTGGCTCGAGCGTGCCTACAAGCAGCGCGATGGCGGTCTTTCCACAATGAAAGGTGATCCGCTGCTGCGCAATCTGGAGCGCGACCCGCGCTACCGCGCTTTCCTGCAAAAAATGAAACTCCCGCTCGATTGAACTGGTTGTCGATTGTTGACGCTATTTTTGCCGTCTTGCAGCCGGTTGCTGGCATGAATCTGGCGTAACCGCGAATAGAAATCAGTTCTTTGCGCTATCCCCAGTGAAGAGAGAGTTTTTTGTTTTCTGCTGCACAATTGCGGAGATAAAGATTGATTAAGTTTTGATATGGAATTCCTGTTTCGCTGGAGAGCGCTTTGAAGTATTTGATTGTCTCGTTGTCGATTCGGATTGTAATCTGCTTCTTCAGAAATTTTGTATAAGGATTGCGTTTTGCTTTTGAAAAATCGTATTCCTTCCTCATTGTTCCCACCTTTTGTGATATTGCCTTTGTTCTTTCCTTGTCGCCTTGCGAGCGGAAATGATCCGGATCACCTGATCGTTCGCGCTATAAGAATGACTGACCACTAACATGCGCAGGCGATTACTAAACCCCATCAGAATAAACCGCTGCTCATCTACCGAATGATCAGGATCGTTAATGAATAGAGCATTTTCATCAAAAAAGACCGTTGTTGCTTCCTCAAAAGAAATCCGGTGCTTTTTGAGATTCGCTGCTGCTTTCTTGGGGTCCCACTCGAAACGAACATCGGCCATGCATTACATCATAATGCTTTTATAATTATAGGCAATTCTTGAGATTACGGAAAGCGGATGGCACAAATTTGGCACAAGTCGGGAAGGCAGAAAAAGAAACCCAGCCCTAACAATCACTTACGGCTGGGGGTTCGAATAAATGCCGAAGGGGAGAAACAGAAACGCGAAAAAGAAGTAACTCCTGATTTAGCAGCGGATTAAGTTCTCGTCGGCATTTTTGTTTCTCTTTGTATCTGGTTGCCGATTGTTGATTCCATTTTTCTCTCTTTGCGGCTGTTTGTTGGCACAAATCTGGCACAATTCGTCTGAGTGCATCCGCGAAGATCGCAGAAGTGTTTGCCGCCATGTGAATGATTGTTAGGCCCCAACAAAAACTTACGGTCTCACTATGATTTCGTTTCCACTATATTGTTGCATTTCCGGGCGGGATGAATCGCTCCTTGTAGCAGCCCTTTTTATTCGGTATCAGCCGGACGGCGGACTGCAAGCCGCGCGGTGCCATAACAAAGCCCAAAGAAGTAAACGACGATCTGATGTACTTTTCAACATGAATACTTCCGATATCTGCTAAACAGTAGAGATAAGGAAAGGCGCGATTGCTCGCGCCCCATGTAGCAACTCCGACCCGCGGCAATAATCCCGGAACTGTCCGGTTACTTGCATACGTGCAACTGGATATTACCTCCGGATAACTTACCGCTTGCAAAGTAACCATTCGAAAGGCTGATGCTAAATGTGTCATTGCGGCCGGGCTCACCGTTATCTGAAACATCCACCTGATACGTAAACCCGCCCTGACCGTTAATTTCCGCAGTTCCTTCGATGTGTCGCGTAGTGTTATTAACAACTACGTAGGCAGTGACACCTGTTCCTTTTACTTTCATTCCGGTTCCATGATCAATGTAAGTGAGATGACCCCAGAATCCGCCGTTCTTGATTCCGCCGGCTACGCCAAAATTAGCACGTGCGGAAGTTGGCAGCGTGATAAAACCACCGCCAGTAGTGAAGTCCTTGTCGCATGCCGGATTGTTTCTGCAACTAATGTCGGCGTGCGCAGAGGAAATGATCACATCGGCAATACCATCAACAGTCACGTGCAAAGCATTGACAGTAATGGCACTTGTCTTTCCATCCACCGACGTAGTCTGTTCATTGATTACTACTCGGCCGTTTGGTAAGTCGATCGTTTGATTCGGCGCCCCCGAAACCACAATCTGCTGACCGTTGATTACCACATTGACAATCTCTGAGCTTCCACTGATGAAGGCTCGACCTTGTGAACATTTTGCTTCTGCACGCGCCATCAAAAAGTCTGCAGTAATCGTGTTTCCTCCAACTGTCAGGCTTAGATTTGCTACCGAAGCTTCCGAACGACTGGTGTTTCCCTGACCAATCGTTGAGGCATGAAGCACTTCAGCCGTCAGCAAACCGGGTACGGTTGCTTCCAACAACGATGCCTCCAGGCTTCCGCCCGAAGAAGGAAGAGGGCCTGTGTCGGACAGAACCACCTCATTTCCCAAAACATTTGCGCTGACTACAGTTGCCTGACCGCTAAAAGTTGTATCGGCAGCCTGTGCTGTCTCGATTCCAAAAAACGGCAGGACAGTCAGTAGTAAGACCAAAAGAAATCTCAAAGGAATTACAAGCCAGAATATCGAATTACTTTTCCTCACGGTGGCACCTCCGTGTCAAAACTTCTACTGAAATGAAACTAATTCCGTCGCAGTCCAGAGTTCCACTTCAAAAAGGATAGGAGAGGATGATTAAAGGAATAACAAAAATCAAGAACAGGCTATACGGCTGGATACAGAATTATACTATTGGATAGAACGGACTAGTTCATTCTAACGGGGTAGATGTAACTCCAGATCCCGATTAGAAATCAAATGATTTGCCATTGCATAGGCAAGCAATTGCAGGCGCGTATTGACATGAAATCTTTTGTAAAGTTTTGTAAGGTGATACTTGATTGTGATTTCAGCGACGCCAAGGTTATTGGCAATTTCTTTGTTGGTCATCCCTTGTTTCAGGAGCTCAAGGATCGTCAGCTCGTTCACCGGAATGACTTCTCCGGCGTCTAAGAAGGCCAAACCTCTTCTCTGTTTGGCATTCTCCATCATCAGCGCCACAGCTTCACTGGGACCCCATATGGAACCTTCGCGGACGATTCGGCAGGCTTTCAGAAGCTTGTCAGGTCCGGAAGTAAGCACAAAATAACCCTTGGCGCCTGCGGACAGGACTTCTGCAATGGCGCGGAAATCAGCGTTGTAGCCATGCACCATGATCTTCACACCCGGGAATCTAGCATAGAGCTCCGATAGTAATATGAATTTGACATCCGTCAACAAAGCATGGGAAAGAAGGATTACATTCGGATTGCAATCCATCGGAGCCTTTTTCGATCCTAAAAACTTGGTGTACTCTTTTTCACCAAGAAATTTAACATCAGGATCCATGGACAGGATTTGACTCATTCCCAAATACCGCCAAAGATCCGGCTCAAGAAGAAGCGCTCTGATCGGTGTCATAGGATGCTGTAGTTCACTCTCTCACGGTCTTCTCGACAGGTCAACGTTCTTTAGGTATATTGGAGCTAATCAAAAGTATAAGCTTCCTGGAAAGGATATACGAAGGTATACAGGCGGGATGCTCGCCGAAACAATCTCAGGATTGACTATCCTTCTCTTTTTTGTGGGGCACAAGATTGTTCCTGATGGCGTAGGAAAGCAGTTGAAGCCGCGATCGAACCTTAAATCTGCGATACAGCTTCGCGAGATGCGATTTAATGGTTATTTCTGCCACCCCAAGTTTGTTTGCAATTTCTTTGTTCGTCAATCCTTCTTGCAACATCTGCAATAAGGTAAGCTCATGGGCCGTAATTATTCCCTTAGAACTCAAAGTTTTATCTTTCGATGGCGCCTTTGCGTGCGACATGAAAGCAACCGCATCACGCGGCGCCCAAATCAAGCCCTTGTACACAACAGTACAGGCTTTCATCAACTCAACGGGCGGCGAAGTAAGCAAGAAGTAACCTGTGGCGCCTGCGGCTAGAACCTGGGCGATTGTTTCAATCTTTCCGTCGTATCCGTAAACCAGAATTCGAGCGTTCGGAAACAATGATTTAATTCTGGGTAGAAGTAAAAGTTCAAAATCGAGCAATAAAATGTGCGAAAGCAGTACAATATCGGGATCGAAGTCCGGAGAGGGCTTAGGAAACGCAAGAATTCGGTTATAGTCCCTTTCACCCAAAAAATGAATCTCCGGCTGTGACGCCAGCAAATGGAAAATTCCCAGAAAGCGCCAAAGATCCGGTTCGAGCACCAAAACTTTTATTTTCAGTGTTTAGCTCCGGTCAAGATGCTAAATGTTAACACGGCGAGTCCACGGGCTTACAAAATCCGGCGGTGAAACAGACATAGCCTTCGAGTGGCTCGAGCGCGCCTACAAGCAGCGCGACGGCGGTCTCACTCAAATAAAGGGCGAACCGCTGCTGCGCAATATTGAGCACGATCCGCGCTACCGCGCCTTCTTGCAAAAAATGAAACTCCCACTCGATTGAAGACTCGTTCCAATTGACGCAACTGCTTCCACTAATCAACCAGCATTTCTTTGATCACCGCCTTAATTCTTCGGATTGTCTTCTGGTTCAGATGTCCAAGTTTGCGAATTAGTCTTCGTTTATCAACCGCGCGAATTTGATCCAATACGATCCAGCCGTTTTTGTTCTGAAATCGAACTGGCACACGGCTAGGATAGGCATGCGATTGACTTGTCATTGGCGCAATAATAACAGTCTGAATATGCCGATTCATTTCATCCGG
>JAKEFK010000342.1 GCA_022616075.1 bacterium | reverse complement strand
TCGTTACATACCACAGCGGGTATGCGCCTCGCTCGCGCCTTGCCATCAAGCCTGCGAGCCAGCAGCATATGTCATCATATTTATGGGAAGGGACACTAAGTCCGATCCTGGCAACTCATTCATCCGGTAATCTCGCATCTTGCTGAAAGGTCTGGTTCGTTAGCCAAGAATCCGGTATATTTCCAGATATGCAGCAACCACCTGAAATTCCCATGCCGACTATTCCATTCGATCCGAACGCAATCAATTGGGCGGATATTATCGGAACTGCCGGCGGAGTCGTAGCATTCGTAGTGGTTGCAATTTTGGTGTTTACTTGGATGAGGCAACGACATGAGCTGGCCAAACGGAAGCTCGAGATAGAAGCATCCCGAACTAGCCCCCAGATTCAGGTAAAGGAGGATCAAAATGAGGTTCGCCGGCTAAAGGAAAGACTGGAAAACCTGGAACTGTTGATTTGCCGTCTGGACACAGAGATGAACCAGCAATGGGAGCGTTCTATGTTAGGAACGAGCGGTGCATTTTCCGGAGAACCAGGTGCTGTCAGCCAGATGCCTACAGCATTTGTGAATATGATTTCGGCGCTCGAAGGTCGCTATCAGGTGTTAAAGGAGCTCGGACGTGGCGGAATGGGCATTGTATTTCAGGCACATGATAAGCAGCTGAATGAGCAAGTTGCGCTCAAAATTATTTCTCCCATGCTCAGTACAGATCCGGAATCGCTGGAACGATTAAAGCGCGAGGTGACTTCTGCGCGACGGATCGCGCATCCGAATATCATCCGTATTTTTGATATTGGGGAGAGTAACGGCTTGCATTTCGTATCGATGGAATTTTTTCCCGGGCAAAATTTGAAAGAATTCATTCGCAATCACGGGGCGCTTTCGCTCATTCAAGGAAGCAATATCGTATTCCAGATCTGTGAGGGCCTGGAGGCGGCTCACCGCCAGCGTATCATCCACCGGGATTTGAAATCTCAGAACATCCTTATCGGGCCGACCGGCAACCTGAAAATCATTGATTTCGGACTGGCACGCCCCATCTATATGGAAGGCATGACCGCAACCGGATTGATTCTTGGAACACCGGAATACATGTCGCCTGAACAGGTGTCAGGAAAGAAAGTAGATGAACGCACGGACATTTATTCGCTGGGCATCATTCTTTATGAGATTTTTACAGGCAAGCTTCCTTTTCGCGGAGAATCAGCAATCTCCGTTGGGTTCCAGCAGATACGCGATGAACCGCATCGCCCACGGGATATCAATCCACAAATTCCGGATGAACTGGAACGAATCATTTTGAAGGCGTTGCAAAAAGATCCCAATATGCGTTACATAGCCATCAGTGAATTAAGGAAAGAATTTGAAAAAATCGCGCAAACGTCTGCTCCTGAAAAAGTCAAAGACACTGCCCCAAGGGAAACAAAGGTTCCCACTCTGAATAACTGAAATCTCGAATTTACCCACGATCATTTGCTGAAATGCAAAACTCACAGCTTCGCACGCCATGTAAACCTTCAACTCCGGTTTCGCGTCCTATCTCTTTCAGGGAGTAGTGTCATGCAACTAACGAAAGTCTGCGTTTTCCTTTTGCTTTTTCTGGCATCCTTCGATTTGTGCGCATCCGTCAAAGTCATCAAACATCCAGACCCCGGCGAATCCTTAGCGGCCCGGTGGAAATGGGCAATTAACAAAGCCCAGGGCGAAGAATTCGAAAACGGTTTTTGGATTGCCTATATGATAAAACGACTGATGCCTGCCAATGTAACGATGGGCCATTTCGATGATAATCGTGTCGCCCCAACACTGATGGAAGTGATCAGCGGAATTCGGCCGACGACGCAGAAAACGACGATTCGTGAAGAAGCAGAAAGCATTTTGAATCAATTGGAGGTTCCTTCTGACAAGATGATATGGAAGGAGATAGCTGTTCTAATTCAGTTCCAGCAACCCTCGAGAAACATCTCCCGTATCAACTTCTCTAATGTGGAACTGACTTTCTCTCTTAAAAATCTTCCGGTTTTCTGGCTGGGAAACGCTGAAAATCAACAGAGCATAGAGATGCTGAAAACTCTGTACCAAAACACGTCTGTATCAAAGCGGCGCGAAGAATTGATCGGCGCAATCGGAATTCATCAGAGCCCTGATCTGGTGATTCCATTTTTGAAGGGTATTGTTGCCGGCCGGGAGGATGCTGCGGTTCGCAAGAGCGCAATTTTCTGGCTCGGACAGACTCAAGAACCTGCGGCCTTGAAATTCCTTTTGAACGTTGCAAGCACGATTGAGCATACGGAATTGGGAAAGTCGGCCGTGTTTTCGATCAGCCAGATGAAATTTCCGGAGGCGAATCAGGCCCTGATAGAGCTCGCCAATCAAAAAGACAATCGCGTTGCTCGCTTGGAAGCAATCTTCTGGATCGGACAACAGGGATTTGATGAAGCACCGAAAATTCTCGAACAGATTGTTTTCCATGACGGCGATCAAGAAGCGCAAGAAAAAGCGGTTTTCTCATGTTCTCAGCTGAAAAGAGAACTGGGGATTCCAGTACTTATCAGGATTGCAAGGAATCATAAGGAGTCGAGAATCCGCGAGGAGGCGATCTTCTGGATCGGACAAATCGGGAGTGAAGCAGAAGGAGAGATGCTGGAAAAGGTAGTGCATCATGACCCGGATCGCAGTACCAGAAAGAAGGCAATCTTTTCCATTTCTCAAATGAAAAAGGAGATATCGATTTCACGTCTTGAGCGAATAGCGAAAACACATCCGGAAACGGAAATGCGAAAAGAGGCGATCTTCTGGCTCGGTCAGATGAAGGATCCTCGTGCAAAGAATGTGTTGTTGCAGTTTCTCAAGAAGTAATTGTCCCGCCTGCTTTCTAGCGGATTAGTTCAATCAACAACACAAAAGCGGAAAAGGCGAGGCAGCTTGCAGCAACAAGATTGTAGTGAATGCGTGCGGTGATTTTCCACCATCGTTGCTTCCAGGCCAGAATTGCCATCCCTAGAACGGCCGGTGTGAGTCCAACAACAAACCATGGCAAAGCCAGGATCCAGGAATCAGACGTGGGAAGCCCGAACGCGAACAGGAAGGGATTGTCGGTGGCAACCCGCAGAAAAAGGTCAAGGAGATTTTGGTGCATTCTGAAGTCGGACTGGCCCCATGTCCCGCGCCTGGTATCTCCACAAAAGTACTAACAGTAAGTGTGGACGCCGCAATCCGGCCATACGAAGGAGGCGTTATCGGATCGAACTCGCCCGCCAGGATCAGGGTGGGAATATCGCTTTGCACCGGTAAACTCTCCTGGGAATCTGCACGAACATCATGCCACGCTTTGCAAAGAGCTTGCTCATCTACCAATTCATGCCACACTCCAAGTTCAGGATATCGTCTTCGTTCTGATTCAATCTCCGACTGTGGACTCAAGGGCGCCATTTCGAAACAATCCACTGCATATTGAAGCCCAACATTCAGGTCTTGAGAATCTCGCACGAGGCCTTCCGCGATTGCTCTCAGGACTTCTGCATTCCGGTTTTTCATCTCCCTGATCAGGAGTGGAGTCAGGCGAATAAAACGATAATCGTACAATCCCTGGAAGATTCCCGCAGCTAAAAGTGTGCCGTCCACTACAAGTCTTCCTTCAGGAAACCGGTTATCGAGACCTGTAATAATGATCGGGGTTCTCTCCAGGTTTTCCAGAACAGAATAAAAATCCTTTTCCAGTTCGGGAAACGTTTGCCTGCATTGGGCATCGGCATTGCACTGATCAAATACAAGACGAAGCGATCGTGCAAATTGGGAAGGCGCATCGACCCAGTTACGAACGTTGGGCGGCGAAGTGGAATCCAAAATCACGCTTCGGATTCCTTGTGGCGTATCACGCATAGCAGTCAGCGCCAAACGCGTACCATAGGGAAAGACCGATCAAATTCCATTATTGATAACCGAGGGCTTTGCGGATATCTTCCAGATCCTGAGCGCTCACTTTGCTGTTGTATGCTGAGAAATCGATCCCTTGCTTCAGTAATTTCGCGCGGCATTCTTTCAATTTGTTTGTCTGAAAAGCGGTTTGCTTTTGAGGCGAGAGTCCTTTAAAGGCTGCTGTAAAAACCTCGTAAAGCTCAGGACAAAAGGCAGGGTCGGAATAACCGGTTCCTCTCTGATCAAAGAAGACCAGATCTCTCTTTTCGCGAAGTTTATTCCAAAATTTACTTTCTGTTCGCTGAGGCGTATAGAATACCGATCTTTGTCCCGGACCACCGGATAAGAAAACCAAAGGATCCCGACTCGTTGATGCGCCGTTGTTATGCATGACCACAACAGCCAGCCGTAGAGTGCGCCCATTCGGATGATCCCGATTCTCCGGTACCGTCACGTAACCGCAGTCCACTCCGTCAAGTTTGTCGTTCGCAAAGGGACAGTCGGATTTTTCCAAACGCGGAGCAAGATTTTCGGCGATCAAAGAACGGACAGGAACCAGAAAGAAAAGAAATATCAGTAGAATTCGCATGGCTTCCTATACAGTACGGAGGGAGCCGATGAAAAAGATCGGAATGAGTTCTTGATTTATCCCTCGGCGTGATGTCGAATGTCCTTTCCTTCCACGAGGTAAACAACATCTTCTGCAATGTTGGTTGCGTGATCGGCGATTCTCTCCAAATGCCGTGAAATCAGAATTAACTGAAGTCCAATTGGAATCGTTTTTGGATCCGAGATCATGTAGGTCAGGACTACACGAAATACCTGGTTCTTCAGGGCATCAACGGTATCATCGCGAAGGAGCACTTCTCTCGCTTCCTTCGCATCGGATGTGAGGAATGCGTGAAGTGAATCGCGAACCATCTCTTTTACTATTTCCGCCATGTCCGGAATATCCATCATTCGTTTCAACTCAGGATGCTGCAGGAGTATTTTCATGTTCTCGGTGATATTGACCGCTTGATCGCCAATTCTCTCCAGGTCTCCGCTAATTTTCATGCTCGCGATGATGAAACGCAGATCATGCGCCAGAGGCTGTTGCAAGCAAAGGAGTCGATTCGCGTGATTGTCAATTTCCAGTTGGAAATGATTCACTTCCGCTTCCATTTCCGGAATCTTATTGGCAAGCGAAGCGTCCCTCTGAACAACCGCCTGGATACTGCAGTGAATCATCTTTTCAGCAATACTCGCCATTGTGAGAAGTCGCTCCATCAGTGCATGGAGGCTTTTGTCAAATCCGTTTCTCATATAGCGATTTTGAAAAGCTCCTTACCCAGTAGGGTAAACCGGGGTTTGCAGAAATGCAAAGCTCAGAGCTTATCCTCAAGACGTGGAATCAAGGAATTCACTTTTGTTTCGTGTTTCGAAGTTCCAGGTCTTCGATCGATTTTGGCCAGTCTTCTTTTAAGAGGCGCGATAAAGCGCGATCTGCGAGAAGCCGGCCCCCGGTCTGGCAAGAGGGACAATAGTTTGTTTCGTTCGAAGCGTAGCGGATCCGTTGGATTGTAGTTTTGCAACGCGGGCAAGGTTGTTTGAAGCGGCCATGAACCGCCATTTCGGGGCGAAAGGCCGTCACTTTTTCCGGAAATTTGTCACGGTATTGCTCGCGGAGCCGGTCAATCCACTGAGTGAGCGTCACGCGCATTGCCTGGAACAATCGATGTATTTCCTCAACTGTGAGCTTTTGTGTCATTGCGATCGGTGAGAGCCTGGCCTCAAATAAAATCTCATCTGAATAAGCATTGCCGATCCCGCTGAATAATTGAGGATCGGTGAGAGAGCGCTTAAGCGTGTGATTCTCTGATTGAAAAACGTTTGAAAATTGTTCGAAGCTGCACTGCAGGACCTCCAGCCCTCCTGGATCCAGTGCGCGAAGACCCGCTTCTCCAGCAATCACATGAAGCGAAGCGCGCTTCTTAGAACCCGCTTCACTCCAAAGAAGAGACCCTGCTGGAAAATCAAACGCGGCAAAATTGCGTTGCGGCGAAATCTCTGCTCCGCGCTCGCGCCAGTGCAAACGTCCGGCGATCATCAAATGCAATACTAACCAGAGATCGTTTTCGAGACCGATGCAAATGCGTTTTCCAATTCTGCGAAGTTGCCCAACCTTCTTTCCCACAACACTGCTCACGGGTGGTGTTGCTGTGCGGAGCAGAAATGGACTAACGATGCGGATGTCTTCAAGCGTTTCGCCAAGTATCCGCTTCTCCAACGCTTCTATATAAACAACGATGTCTGGCAATTCAGGCATGGTTCGAATTCAACGGTTCAGGAAATAGTTTCAGCTTGATGTTAAATAACTGATGAATTTATTCACGGCGCCTCCACTGTTATATATCATTTCTTCAATTTGGCCGTTAGCGCGTTCTAATCAATGTCGCGGACGTCCGCGCTACTAATTCTTACCGTTGTAGTTCATTACTGTTTTCTGCCATCCGGTCGGCTTTTTATACGCCTCGTTCCATTCTGGTTGCTTGATCTGAGGACTTCCTTCTAAGCTGTGAAAATGCGGAGGCAACCTATGTACAAAGTCTTGCTTGGAATGATCCTGATTCTTATGGTTCTCAACAGACACGGTATGACTGATGACAAAAAATCGGATAAGGGGTTCAAAAACGTCCATCTATTCACAAAACTTTCAGACGCGGAACTCACTCGAACAATGAATTTCATGAGAGCTTCTCTTGGAGTTCATTGTGATTATTGCCATTTTGTCGGTAAGGATGGATGGGATTTTGGAAGCGACGCCAAGGCTACGAAAATCAAAGCGCGGCAGATGATCAGTATGGTTACGGAAATCAATAAATCAAATTTCAAGGAGGAACCGCTTGTTTCCTGTTTTACGTGTCATCAAGGCCGGATTCGTCCGAATGGAACTCCTCCTTTACCGCAGTCAACGCCACCTTATCCGACTCCGATTCACGCACCCCAGATTGCCGAAATGGATGCAAGCCAGATTTTAGATCGATACGCTCAGGCCACAGGTGGAGCAGCCGGTGCCGCAACTCGCAATGCCCGGTCTATCGTGATGAAAGGTACCACGGACGAAACCTGGAAAAGAAAAGTCGTCCCGTACGAGGTGTACTATAAGGCTCCGGATAAATGGCTTTTGAAGAAAACTCTGGAAGATGGAGTATCGATGTACGTTCTCAACGGAGCGGAAGGATGGGCACAGGAAGGTTTGGAAACGCGCATCATGGCCGAGCGGGAGCTGGCCATGGTCCGTGACACGATTCATTCTTTGCAGCTTCTTCCGGAGTTACCTTCTTTTAAACCGGTGGCGGTTACGAAACGAACGATAAACGATCGATCTGCAATCTCGTTGGAGTACAAGCATTCTAATGACGTTTCCGAATTTTTCTACTTTGATGCTGAAACTCATTTGCTGCTGGGGAGAAAGCGATACACGCTTTCGCCGGTCGGGTCGATTCCTGAGCAGATCCATTATGAAAACTACAAAGAGCTAAATGGCGCTCGCATTCCGTATACCCTGCGGTCGGAATATGTGGATCCATGGATCGGCGGAATCCGTAATTTCACTGAAATTCTTCTGAACGTGCCGGTGGAAGACGCTCAGTTTCAAATGCCATCAGACCGGCGGTGACGTACAATGAAATTTCATGGCGGGTCAGAGAATGAAAAAATGGGCTCTATACGCGCTACTCTGGCTTCTGCTGGTCGTGTGCTTCGCGTTTCAGGGCTATCTCGCGTATGCCTTACGCGGAAATCGCCCCTGGTGGCTCGGTCTTATAGCCTGGGAAGGAATAAGCTGGGCCCTTTGGGGAATCCTGGCCCCTTCCATTTTTTCATTTGTGAAACGATTTCCGCTTGTTGGAAAACGCAAAGCGCATCACCTGGCGCTGTATGTCCTAGCAGCGGTGCTATTTTCATTGCTTCATCTGGTTCTAAATGTGATTCTGGATTGGCTGGTTTTGCGAATCTTTGCGGAGCCGTACGGCAGTTTTACGGAAGCGCTTCAGGCAAACTTCTTTTCGCGCATCACGTGGAGAATTTTTCTGTTCGCAACGATCGTCGTTGCCAGCCATGGATGGGAAGCGCACCTAAGATATAAGAAAGAAGAACAGCGGGCATCCGACTTACAGGTGCAACTAGTTCAAGCGCAGCTGAAAGCCTTGAAAATGCAGGTGCATCCCCATTTTCTGTTCAACACACTGCATTCTCTTTCGGAGTTGATCCATCGTGATATTCGCGCGGCTGATGAGCTTGTTGTGCGGCTGGGAGATTTTTTGCGCATGACCCTGCAGAATTCCGGAGAGAATCAGGTTCCTTTGAGTAAAGAACTCGAGTTTCTTCAATGCTATCTGGAGATTGAAAAGGTTCGTCTTCAAGAACGCCTTGAGGTGCTGTTCGATGTTGATTCGGCGGCGCTGAATGTTCTTGTGCCTAACCTTCTCCTTCAGCCGATTGTCGAAAATGCAATCCGGCATGGTATCGCTCCAAGATCGGCGCCGGGCAAAGTCGAGATAAAAGCGGTTCGGGTCGATTCTATGTTGCGAATTGAGGTGCGAGATAATGGCCCGGGCTATCCAGAATGGAAAGGCCCTGAATCCTGTTTCAAAAAGGTCTGGGGCTTTCCAACACACGCGAAAGATTGGAAAAGATGTATGGAGCGAATCAATACTTGCGTCTTGAAAACGCACCGGCAGGGGGTTTCGTCGTGTCTATGGAAATTCCCCTGGAAAGTGGAAAGGGTGCGATCCTATGATTCGTGTCATTGTTGCAGAGGATGAGCCGCTTGCGCGAAGCAGGATCGTGCGGATGCTTACGGCGGATCCGGAGATTTGCATCGTTGCAGAATGCACCTCCGGACTGAGTACACTGGAAGCGATTCGCAAGAAAAAACCGGATTTGATTTTTCTGGATGTGCAAATGCCGGAGATGAGTGGCTTCGAAGTCCTGGAGGCGCTGGAAGATTATGAAATTCCTCACGTCATATTTGTTACTGCGTTTGAGAAGTATGCGCTCCGCGCCTTTGAACTTTACGCGCTGGATTATTTGCTGAAACCTTTCAATGAAGCCCGGTTGTTGAAAGCGTTGACGCGAGCCAGAAAAGAAATGGAGAAAACTAAGGAAGGGCAAATCCATCAGAAGTTAGCCACGCTGCTGGAAGAGTTTCGAGCTCGCCCCAAACAAATCAATCGTGTTCTGATCAAGGAAGAATCGCGCGCGTGGTTTCTGAAAGTAGAGGAAATCGATTGGATTCAGGCTGAGGCGAAATACATTCGGATTCGATCGGGCAAAAGGGCTTACCTTGTGAGAAGGTCACTGATTCAAATGGAGGCGGATCTAGATCCCACTCTGTTTATTCGCGTCCACCGTTCTGTGATTGTCAACCTGGATCGGATCCATGAAATTCAAACACTTTCCAGTGGTGAAACAAAAATCAAAATGCAAGACGGAACCTGTTGGACCGTCAGCCGTTCCTACCGGAAAAATCTCAGAACCATTTCCTGACCCAACATATGCACCATTCTTCGACGAATATTTTATACGGGTTGTTCCGTTTCCTTCTTTGCGAATTGGCGGCCCGTATAAATGCTCAGCACAACCAGAATCACCATCACAATGACCGTGACCAGGCTTAGATAGCGCGCTGAAGCTCCTTTCAATCCGAGCATGCCAAGGCCGATCAAAATATAGATACCGAGCCCTTTCGCCAATCGTTGAATGAACATGTTTGTAAATGCGCGGGATTTGTATTTATCTTCAGGCGTTGTCACAGCATAGAGCGACTCACGTGAAGTTTGTTGAATCGAATAGTTCAAACCATTATCCGAAACAAACAAAAACATGGCGACCAATAAAGTTGGAACCAGGAAGAAAGAAGTTGCACTGAAGATCAAAGCCAGAGGCAACACAAGCAAAGCCGCCAGCACTCCGAGTTTCCTCATGATGAATGAAACCAGGAAGAGCTGAACGGTTACGGCAAGTAAGTTTGCATAAAAAGAAGCTTTGACAACATAAGGTTGTACAGCTTCCTTGTCCAGAGATTTGGTGAACAGGGAAAACTGATAATCATTGACCTGCGATCCGATTTCGTAGAAAAACATTAAACCCATAATCGCGAAAAGGTATTTGGAATTGAAAGTTAAACGCGCTCCCTCTACGGCGGCTCCAAAACCGGATTGTGTTTTCAGGGGTGCGGTGACTTTCTTAAAGGCGGTGGAACGGTTCACGAGTTGTTCGGTCAGGAATATTACGACAACCAGCAAAATCATTAAGCCCGCAGCAAGTGTCAGTATGTTGGGTGTTCCAAGCGGTTTCAACAATACTACGGCGGTGGTAGCTCCGAATATTCCGCCAACGACTCCGCCGGTTCCAATCGGTCCGTACAGCCTTTTGGCCTGATCAGGATAGGTGATGTCCGTCAAATACGCCCAGAAGGCCGCGACCATCATTGTTGTCAAAAGATCGCCCAGCAGATAAAACGTCCAGATGCTCCAGCCCGGCGGTTGAGGTGCTGCAAGGACCCGGCCCAGTGAAAAAAAACTGACGGCAAAAAAGCCGCCCAGAACGTAAAGCAATACGTGCCGTTTCAAATGATTTACCAGATACGTGTAGACGACAACCGCTACCACTGAAATCAGAATGTTGAGCAACTTTGCTCTCAACTCTGCATCTGCGTCAAAGACTGACAGGAACAGTCCTTTTTTCAGCGGCCGTACCATCTGAAAAACCACGATGAACAAAAAGAAGAACGCGAACATGAGCAGAACTATCCGAAGTTCCTCTTTGTTGAAATCAAATAGAGCACGAAGGGGATTCTTGCTGGTTTGTTCATTCTTTTGGTCTGCCATATTCTCCCAATCTCCTGACGTACGAAACATCTTACATCAGTTAATGCACGGTATAAATGGCATTAATATTGTTTATAAAGAGGTGTTCTGATGCAGCAAATGGCGCTTACTTACGATGATGTCCTTTTGATCCCTTCCTACAATCACTATGAATCGAGGAGAGTGGTGGATACCTCGATGAAAGACCGGTCAGGGAAACTCCAACTGGATCTTCCGGTGATGACTTCGAATATGGACACCGTTACGGGGCATGAAATGGCGAATTTCATCGCGTCCCACGGCGGGATCGGCGTGTTGCACCGGTTTTGGCCGGCAGCGAAAAATGTGGAGGAATTCAAACTCTGTCCGCAAAAAACATTTGTGTCTGTCGGAACCGCGGAGAATGAGCTGCAACGCGCGGAAGCTTTGCGGGACGCGGGAGCCGACTATTTCTGCATCGATGTAGCTCACGCGCATGGAAAGTATGTGGGACGCACGCTGAAAACGTTGCGGGACATGCTTCCTGAAAGCTGCATCATGGCGGGAAATGTTGCCACGTATGCAGGCGCAGACTTCCTTGCATCGTGCGGAGCTGACATCGTAAAAGTCGGGATCGGCGCAGGTTCTGTCTGCAGCACGCGTTTGAAAACGGGCTTCGGTGTTCCGATGCTGACTGCAATCCTGGAATGCGCCAGAGTGGATCGATCAATTGTGGCGGACGGCGGAATCCGTGTTCCGGCGGACATTGTGAAAGCGCTCGCATTTGGCGCCGATTTTGTGATGCTGGGAGGCATGCTGGCTGGAACGCGCCCCACGCCCGGTCCGGTGATCACAAATGAAAATGGTGACAAAGTGAAGGTGTACCGGGGGATGGCGAGTCGTGAAGCTCATGAAGAACAGGTCGGGCCGATGCCGGAGTGGAAAACAGCGGAAGGGATTGCAGTGGAAGTCCCTTATCGTGAAGATGAGGATCTGATTCTGGCTGATATCATTGGCGGCCTGCGATCGGGTATGACGTACGGTGGTTCTATCAACATCCCTGAGCTGCAAAGGAAACTGGATTATGTGGTGATTTCGCAGGCAGGTATCATCGAAAACTATCCGCATAAGCTGTTGTCCCGTTGATCCAGGAAAAACTCGGGATGGTCACAAAATATTAGGGAGCGCAGGAGTCCCGCCTGCATTATGAGCGCAGGCTTCCAGCCTGCATTAAAGGCCGCGGGCGTCCTGCCCGCTCCGTTCAGTCGGAGGGTTCATGAAACGTTTACTTTTAGCTCTGATCGCGATTGTTGTGATTCTTTATCTCCCGTCTTGCAAGAAAGAGAATCCCGTTTCCGAAGAGATTTTGATTGGTGAATACGGTTCGCTTACCGGCACAACCGCCACTTATGGGATTTCGGTAAAGAACGGGATTGACATGGCGATTCGAGACGTAAATGCTGCCGGGGGCGTTCTTGGCAAAAAGATCCGTGTGATCGTGGAAGATGATCAGGGCAAGCCGGAAGAAGCTCAGACCGTTGTTACCCGGCTCATCACAAAGAATCGAGTGGTAGCGGTGTTGGGGGAAGTCTCTTCGTCGCGGAGTTTGGCTGCGGCCCCTGTGTGCCAGCAGAACAGGATTCCCATGATCACTCCATCTTCTACAAATCCGCGCGTTACCACTGTTGGTGACTACATTTTCCGGGTTTGTTTTATCGATACATTTCAGGGTTTTGTGATGGCCCAATTCGTTTCAAACAATCTGAAGCTTAAAAATGTCGCAATCCTTCGAGACATCAAGAATGATTATTCGGTCGGCCTGGCGGATGTATTTACGGAAGAATTCCAAAAACGCGGAGGCCGCATCGTTTCCGATGAGAGCTACAGTGAGGGGGACAATGATTTTAATGCGCAGTTGACGCTGATTAAATCGAAAAATCCTGAAGCGATCTTCATTCCCGGTTACTATACCGAAGCGGGACTTATCGCGCGTCAGGCGCGAAATCTGGGGATTCTAGTTCCGCTGCTGGGTGGAGATGGCTGGGATTCGGGAAGCTTGTGGGAGATTGGTGGTACTGCTTTGAACAATTCTTATTATTCCAGTCATTACGCCGCAAAAGACCCGAATCCGGTGGTGCAGAAATTTGTGCAGGACTACAAGAAGCAGTACGGACAATTGCCGGACACTAATGCGGTCCTTGGCTATGATGCTGCATCGTTGTTGTTTGATGCGTTCCGTCGCTCTAATTCAGTAGATCCGGCGCGCGTTCGGGACGCACTGGCTTCTACGAAAGATTTTATCGGTGTCACCGGCAAGATCGAGATCGATGAAAATCGCAATCCTCGCAAACAGGCAATTATCTTGAAGGTCCGCGATGGCGAATTCGATTACGTGGAGACCATCCCACCCCAAAATAAGTAAAACAAAGTAGCGTAGGCGTCCCGCCTGCGGTTGGCGCAGACGAGACGTCCGCGCTACTATATTTTCTGATGGTCCGCGCATTCCTTCTTTTCCTCCTCCTTCTAAGTGCGTGCCGTGAAGCACCCGAAGGCGTTTTGATCACACTTCCTGGCGCCAAGGACGTAAAAACCCATCATTTGCGAGGCATGGACGTTCTGGAATATGAGCTAAACGCAAGATATCCGGCAAAAGAACTGATTGCACAAATCGGAAGCCGATTGAAAAATCAAGGATGGAAGCCGGTTCCCTATATCTATTTGTTTCCCAAAAATGAATCGTCTCAGGTTCGTGGCTGGACATTCTTCAACGATCCACCGCGTGAACCCGTCTGGGTGATCTACGAATGGACCGGCGATTGGCTCGATCGGCAGGGCAATCTACTGACTTACACTTTTCGTTACAAGGATCCAGCTGCAAAATATCAGCAGAGCACCTTCATCCTCAAACCTGTGGACAACCGTATGTTCATTACCGCTATCTATACACCGGCCGGCATCGCCCGGCACAAACAACGCATGCTGAACCCGCAAAAGTAACGGCTTCGAGTGAAAGTCACTTACTACTCCAAGTATTCCAACCTGGGTCCGAGCAGCCGGTACAGAGCTTTTCAATTTGTGGAATCCTTTCGGTCTGCGGAAATTGATTTCCGCATCTCACAGCTATTTGATGATCGATATTTCGATATTCTACGAATGCATGAGCCTTTTCGCACGATTCGAAAAATCCCCTATACGCTTGCTCGATTCCGTGAACGGCAATTGGTCGCGAGAAAGGACGACTCGGACCTGAATGTGATTGAACAACAGCTGTTCCCCTATCTGCCATTCGCTTTCGAAGAGAAATATCTTTCGCGCAGCTATTTGTTTGAGTTTGACGATGCCATCTACATAACGCACCCATGGAAGTTACCCAGGCTGATTCGTGGCGCGCGTGCGGTGATCGCGGGGAATCATACGCTTGCAGAGTATGCGAAAAAATTCAACGAACAGGTGCACATTGTACCTACAGTTCTGGACACGGATCTGTTCAGGCCGCTGCCGAAGAAGTCCAGCGACCGTCTGATTCTCGGATGGTCCGGCCTGGAGTACAACTTTCCTTACGTTCAGCTTCTTTCACCGGTGTTGGAAAAGCTGACGCAAGAATTTCCAGTGGAAATCGTAATTCTTTCCGGATCCCGCCCGCGCAGTTTTGCATTTCCTTTCCGGTTTGAAAAATGGGATCCTTTCCGCGAAGTGGAACAGCTCCAGTCGTTTGATATTGGTTTGATGCCGTTAAGGATGGATGATTGGTCCCGCGGAAAATGTGGATTTAAACTCCTACAATATATGTCGCTTGAAATTCCGTCCGTTGCGACGCCGGTCGGCGTGAATCGCGAAATTGTGCAACACGGAGTGAACGGATTTCTGGCGCAGGATCTTCGCGACTGGGAAAGTTGCCTGAGTCAGCTCATTTCAGATGCGAATCTTCGCGAGTCGCTCGGAAAGGCCGCGCGCTCTACAGTATTGGAGGGCTACTCCACGCGTGTCTGGTTTCCAAAACTGCTGTCCATCTATCGCGAGTACTCCGGATCATGAAGACGCTGATTGTGGGCGATATTCAGGGCTGTTATCAGGAATTTCTGGAGCTTTTAACGCTTACTGGAACCACAGCAGAAGACTCGATTGTCACTGTCGGGGATCTTGTGGACCGTGGTCCTGATTCTCGATCGGTTGTCGACTTCTTTCGAAATACACCGGGAGCAAAATCTGTTCTGGGAAATCACGAGCGAAAACATATTCGATGGTTCCGTGGGGAAATAACTCCCGAGGTCTCACAGGAAATTGCCCGCGCTGAATTCGGTGAGCAGGAGTATAACGAAGCAATCGGATTCATGGAATCATTTCCCGTTTTTGTAGATCTTCCTGAAGCGATTGTGGTCCATGCGTTCTGGGAGCCGGGTATTTCACTGAAGGATCAAAAGGCTCGCGTTCTGGTCGGAGGAATGAGCGCCGAGAAATATGTTCAGGGTGTTTGTAAGAATCGCCCCTGGTGGGAGTTATACGACGGCCCAAAACCTCTGATTGTCGGACATCATGATTATTCGAAGCATGGTGTGCCATTGAACTATCAGAATCGTGTGTACGGCATTGATACTGGTTGTTGTTACGGGCGTGCACTTACAGGATTGATTCTGCCTGACTTTCGATGTATTTCTGTCCCTGCCAAAAGAGACTATTGGGGAGAGATTCGGCAAAAGTATAATTACCCGATCAGGTAATTTTGAACAAAAGCTCGCAAAGGGCGCAAAGATTTTTTTAACTTCGCGTTCTTTGCGTTCTTCTGTTCAAAAAAAGAGGTAGTTATGCGGAAAGTATTTTTTTGGATACTGGTTATGGTGATGAACCGCTATTCTGAAACAGAATCATTTTTAACGCGGGCTGAAAAAACACAGTTTCAAGAGACGTCTCGCTATGACGAGACGGTTGAGTTCTGCAAACGTCTGGAAAAAGAATCTCCGTGGATCAAATTCTCCAGCTTTGGGAAGAGCCCTCAAGGAAGAGATTTACCTCTGCTGGTGGTCTCGAAGAATCAACGTTTCACGGCCGATCAAGCAAGACGATCGAATGATGTTGTGCTGCTCGTGATTAATGGAATCCATGCTGGAGAAATTGCCGGTAAGGAAGCGAGCTTGATGCTGGCGAGGGACGTTGCCGTTAC
>JAKEFK010000341.1 GCA_022616075.1 bacterium | reverse complement strand
TCGCACTACAGTCATTGACTCTACTCCCACAGTCGATCCCCGGGGGAGAGGAAGACACGATACCCGATCCATTTCCAACTTTGGAAATTGTTACGACGAAGTAGTCGCGTGTATTACTTTGAGCGTGAAACTGGCCTTGGGAAGCTAGAATCAGAAAAACAGTCATCAAAACGAAGACAAAAATCTTTATTCTCATTTTGCACCTCCAGGTGAGAATTTGCTCCTCTTGGTGCAAGTCCGCTTAATTTTCTTGTTGCGGACAGGTACGATCCTGAATTTCAGCACGTTTTTTCTTAAAGACAGCTGCCCAGTCGTCAACTGTTACTTTTCTACTGACTCCCTTTTCCTCAACTACGTCACCCAACTGGTCGATCCGGCCGACACGAAAAATATCGCGAATCTGTTGATCGGATAATTGACCAAGCAGACCAGCCAGGAACTTGCGCCCTTCTTCCGTGATGATGGGATCCGTTAGACCTTCTTCGGCAGCAAGATGAGAACTTGTGATGTTGCCGATACAATGTCCTGCTCCCGTTTTCTCGCGAGTTTTCGCCTCCAGAGCGGTGTTCCAAATTTCTTTCGATTCCCAGGATTTCAAATCAACTCTGCTGATGCTCATAACGTTCAAACCGGAACCGAAAGTTGCGCCAAGATCCTGCACCATCAGCACCGGCTGAGTGCAGTAGCCCTTGCCATCCCTATCAAGATCCGCAATTTGATCAGGATAACAACCGATCCGCTGGTTGTCCGGTTTCGCATCCGCATGTTGAACAAATACGGCCAACAAGCGCAACGCATCTATGTGACTTCGTGGAGCTCCACCTTCATCCGTTTTTACTTTCTCCAGTTCTTTCCAGGTCCAACCCTGATCTTCTTTTTCTTCGATCACCTCGCCCGGAAAGTTCCGTTCGATCACAGCATCTTTGAAAAGGTAAGTTCCACGCTTGCCTTCCTCAGGTTTAAATGGATTTTCCGGACAATTGTTGCATTTCACTTCCACCGGATAAACATCGTCCGCGTAGAAACCAAGCGCCCAGAAAAGACGGCTTGCTGCGGCTTCGGCGTAGATCTCTTTATTTTGTTCGCCATACTTGACGCGCACCACATGGCCCTTAGGCGTTTTGCAAAGGAACTTCGGCCACCGTCCTTTTAATTGTTCTTTGGGTTCTATATATTCGCATTCCACTTGTGAATTCAAGCGGGCAGAAACCTCAGTTTGAGGTCCCGCAAGGATATCCATTTTTGAAACATCTACAGGTCTCCAGACTTGACCTTGCCGGAGGCCATCCTCTCGAAGGTCCTTACTGATTTCAAGTTTCATTTCGGCCTCAAGGGAGGCACAAATGAAGAATAAGAACACGATTAAGTACTTCATAGGAAGCTCCAGCGTAGGGACAGGGCTTGTCCCTGCTCGCTCCATAGCAGGGCTTGTCTCGGTCCGTCACGGGCGACCACAAGGGTCGCCCCTACTCCAAAAAAGTTTTCAGGCTACGCCGGCGAGGCTTCCCGCATATAGGGATCTGGCCTTGTTGCTCTGGCGTAGTTTCTCGAGCGCCTTTTCCTGAATCTGGCGAACCCGTTCGCGTGATACTCCAATTCTTTCGCCAATCTGCTTCAGGGTCAGGCATTTTTCCTGATCTAATCCGAAACGCAAATTCAGGACTTCACGTTCATTTTCGCGCAACTGTTTCATCGCATTGCGTAAATCCTGTTTCAGAGCGTCCCGCATTAAACAATCTTCGGCGGTGATGGTGTTGTTTTGAGGCAGCAAATTCTCCAGTACACGGTTGCTTTCCCGCATCGGCTGATCCAGCGATAACGCTTCTCCTCCGACTTTTAGAATTTCCGTCAGCTCTTCAATCGAAAGCCCCACGCCTCCGGCAATGTCATGCAATGATGGTTTACCGTTAAGATCATTGGCGAAACGGGAGGCTGTCAGGCCAACTTTGTAAAGCATATTGTTTACCTTTAAAGGCAATCGCAGTGGATGACTCATATCTGATAAAACTGTGAGAATAGATTGCCTTATCCACCAGATTGCATAGGAAATGAAACGAACGTTTCGATCCGAATCGAATCTTCGCGCCGCTTCGATGAGGCCAAGGTTTCCTTCATTGATCAAATCCAGGAAAGGAACGCCGTAGCGTCTGTATTTTTTAGCGACTTTGACGACAAATCGCAGGTTTGATTCCACCAATTTTTGAACGGCTTCTTCATCGCCCATTCGCGCGCGATACCCGAGCGCCCGCTCTTCCTCAACAGTCAGTAGTGGGATCATCGAGATTTCGTTCAGGTAGGACTGTAATGTCTGTTTCGTATTATCTTCTTTTACTGCTTTCCGTTTTTTCAATCCCATCGGGTCAGAACCTCCTATGTCATAGTGGACTAGTCCGAGAGTACACGTCTCGACGACCGGTCCGATATCGCAAAGAACAGCATTTCGTTGTCGTACAAACCGGCAACGTCCTTGTCGTAAAACCTACGACGCCAAAATTTCGTCCTCACATCACGTACTTTTTTCATGGCTAGATCGCATACACGAACAAACTTACTTTTTATCCAAAGGCGAAGGTATCGAAAGAGGGCGGATTGTAGTGTCATGTTCCGTCCGGCCTGTAGTAGAAGAACTATGACAACCAAATCTTCAGCAACGACAGGAAGCCTCTTGTTTTACGGACTTACAAAAGTTCCGGCCGGGCTCATCATTGAGTGCATTGGAGGAAACAAATGCCACGTAACACTTTTCATAGCTTGCGAAAAATTTTGGGATGCTGGCAACAGGTTGATCCGGAAATTGCGGTTCGCGCGTTAATGGCAACCGTCTTTACGGAATGCTGTCATGACTGCAATGAAAAATTGCGAGATGCTGATTTCTTGAAGGCTTTTGAACACATGGTGGATGAACTCTTACACGTTCAACGGCTGAGTCGCGTGGCATAGCAGAGGTTCAAAGGTTCAAGGGTTCAAGAGGGTAGATCATGCATAATAGAATGTCGCTAATCGATTATATAACCTGACTTATCAAATGAACCGGCTGACGATTGGTGCCGCCGCTTCACTCTTATGTTTGGAGGTTGGCGCTGCTTTCGCGCCTGTTCTTCTTGCAGGCGGTTTACTCACTACCTCATGGAAGTTAGGGCAGTTGCAGAATACAGGATTATGCTGGGTGCTTCTGTCGATGTTGTTTTTTGTTCGGCAGATGAAAAATTCCGGATGGACAACTCCTTAGCAATTGCTTTGTTCGTCACATTGACCGGACTGAGCAGCGGTTATCTTGCTTTTTATACTCCATTAGCATTGCTCTTACTGAGGCAAGCTGAAAACAATCGTGCACTCTTGAACCTATTTCAGGGCGAATAGTTCCGACCGGTCTAGTTGAGCTGCCCTCCCTAGCCCGTCCAATTCATTTTCGTCCATAACCCTGCGCGCGAGTGGAAAAACTTCCTGTTCTTCTTCGTGAATGTGATGTTCCACTTTGATTCGTAGTTCGGCAAGTTTGTACATCCATTCGGTAGAATTCTTGGGTTGAACTTCCAGCTCTCTCAACAGATCTTCAACGATGGAATGTTCCTTCAATGATTCCTGGATAAGGTCAGCTGCATCATCTTTTAAGGCGGGATAAAAAACTGCCTCTTCCATATGGGTATGAATTTCCAGCTCATCCTTCAAAACATCGAACAATTCTGATCGTTTCTTTGCCCCCCGGTTATCCGTTTGTGATAGCGCGCAAAAAGGAATGAAATGGTTTTGTGGTCCTTATCAATCATTTGCAATATACTCATGTTACGCCTCCTAGTTGCAAAATAGTATCCATCCGACGGTATTTGCAACGCCTTCCAGACGTTTTTTTGGGGTGAAATCTATGACAAAAGATTCAACAGATTTCGTTGATTTCAAAACCCACCGGTCTTA
Organism: bacterium; assembly: GCA_022616075.1. NCBI lineage: Bacteria > bacterium. The sequence goes on along the minus strand of JAKEFK010000341.1, from coordinate 5,398 downwards.
GTTTCGAGAAGAGGTGAAAAAACCAGAAAGGAGGATCTAATGAAAGAACAAAACAAGACCATCTGGGAAATTCCGCCTCGCGAACCAATACCTCGTCAGGAAGTTCCCAGTCATGGAACTGATCATCCTGAAAGACAATCTGAAGGTACTAATGAAAACCGGCATAAATCAGACAGTCGAAAGCGAGACTCCAAACGTGCTTCCAGGGGATCGTCCTAACTGAACAAATTTTGTTTAGAACGGAACCGGTGAAAGCCGGCTCCGTTCTCAACACAATTTTTGAGAAAGTGAGGTAGCTATGTTGTGGACGATTTTCGTTATTCTCCTGGCGCTCTGGGTGCTGGGATTTGCAACCAATGTTGCAGGTGGTTTAGTCCATATCCTGTTGGTAATTGCTTTGGCTGTGCTCGTGATTAACCTTCTTTCCGGAAGACGAGCCGTTTGACGAGGGGCGCGAATCTCCGCGCCCTTTCCTTTTTGGTAGTGGCAGAGCATTTTCCATTAAGACGTGTATAAACATGTTATCTTTCTAAGTCAGCCCAGATTGGACTTACCTGGAGGCCGCGAAAATGCTCTGCAATTATGCCTTCAAGCAGAGCATTTACTCCCCACAAGCGGCTAGTACTGTTGCAAGCATTCTCCGATAGCTGATCTGTTCAAATCCGATGTAAATGCTCTGCCACTACGATTTTCTGCGGTCGTGAAGGGAGATATTCACGATCAGAAAGCCGTCGGCTTCGAATTCTTGAAAGGCTTTGGAGATTCGCAAACCCAATTCGTTTTGCACAATGTCTTCTACTTCGGCAAAGGAAAACGGCTCAACACGGTCCTGCAACCTTTCCAATTCCAACAGACAATCAGGGGGAAAGAGTTCCACCCGGGTGGAAAGCAATTGCCTGATCTTAATGAAAGTTGGACCTAGATTCTCCAGATCCTTTGCAAGGTTTTGCGCTTTCAATCTTGTGCTTTCCCGGGCTTCCCGCAAAATTTCCGTTTCCTCGAACCGCACATTCTTAATAAGATCGGACCGGGCGTACTTCAGGATCAGCACAGCGATATCTTTATAGCGTTTTAAATTTGTGGTCAGCATGCTGTAACAGATAGTCTTGTTTTTCGCCTTCCCATCGCTATCGAGCCTGTGCGCATACCACTGTCAAATCGGTAACTTTTCGTGTGTAGCAAATTCGTTGACTTTTTCCGAGAGTGAATTGCTACGAAGAATCCAAGGACTTGTCGATATGGCCGTTTCGAGGGAGTGGTTAAACTTGCAGGTGAAGAAAAATAGGAGGGAATCAAATGAAGAAACTTGTCGTTAACTGTCAATTAGGGGAGCTCATCTACGAATTATTTGAAGAAGCTAAGCAAGTATCTTCCGAACCAATTGAGCAAAAACTGCTCGTTTATGCAGCATTAAAAGATCTGTTATCGAATAATTGTCGAAAACACACCACCAAAGCTGCGTAATTTTTCGAAATATTAAGGAGGTTTTCAGTGATGAAAAAGACAAGAAATATCGCTTTGCTTTTAGCAGTGATGGTGTTCGGTTTTTGTGCATACGGCCAAGCGATTTCCTTGACTGTAGGCTCCGGCGACTATTACGTAAATGTTGGCGATTATGATTATTTACCATACGCCTTCAATGCTCAACCTGGCTTTCAACAACAGCTTCCAGGTTTGAGTTTTCACTCAGCGATGGGCGAATATGGAACGTGGATCGCGTTACAGCCGTACGGTCAAGTTTGGCGACCTTACGTCGCTCAGGATTGGCGCCCCTATACGCAAGGTCATTGGAACTATACGCAGTATGGTCCCACGTGGCAAGGTTATGAACCATGGCGTGGGCCGGTTACCACTATGGCAACTGGGTATATGCGCAACAATTTGGCTGGGTCTGGATACCGGGCCATGAATGGCATCCGGGCCGGGTCGCATGGGCACAAGGATATAACTCCATTGGATGGAGTCCTATGCCTCCTTCCGGTTATGACTACAGCCGCGGGTACCTCTCCCAAGTCGGGCCCGTCAATCAGTTCACCTATTACGATGACGATTTCTCAATCGGATTCGGTTTTGGTGGTAATGACTATTCCTATGGTGGGCCGTATTATGATCCACGATACAGAAACATGTATTACAACCAGTCCTACCTGGGCACGATTGCCAGTATTCCATTCATAGAACCAAATCACTTCGGCTATGACAACTATGCTGATTATTATTATGGTGGCGACTATGCTCGCTATTTGTTCGATCGGCGGTTAGTCAGAATTTCAACACGACCGGTGGAACGAGTTGTGTTGGAACGGATCGTGCGTCAACCGATTCAAGTTCGTCAAGTGCGAACAAATGAAGTTGAAATTGACGGACGTCGAGTTCGTGTTGTTGCGGTAGAAGGTGAAGAAGAGAAGATCCGCAAGAATGCAAATCAAGTGATCAGGGAGACAATCGCACCAGCATTTGCTGAAAAGGCAAAACATTTAAGGCTGATAAAGCCAAAAACCGTGCCGCTTTGAACAAAGCATTGCGTCAAGAGAACGTTCAAGGTCGTACCGAAGAAGTCAGCACAGATCAGATCGTGCGTGAATCAAGAGAAAAGCATCAACGTCGGGAACAAAATCGCGCACAGATCAAAGAAAAGAAGCAACAAGAAATCGTGCAGGGAGAACGGCAGGGAAAGATCAAGGAAAAGAAAGACAAGGGCGCCGCATCTCCTCAAAAGCAGGAAGATAAGGCCCGCGTAAAACCTGTTGAACCGCCGAGACAACCTGTTCAAGAACAAGAACAGCAAGACGCTACGCGAAGCAACAGGCCTACCGATCAGGATCGTTTGAAAGATCAAAATGAAGAACAGCGTTTGAAAGATCGGGAACGGCAGTCCACTATCCGGCCTGAGACTGATGAAAATACTCAGCGGGAAGAAAGGCTGAAAATGAAGGACAAAGACGCGGATACGGAAGCTGCTGTCGATACCGAACGAAAAGATAAAGAGACTGAAGTTCGTTCCGATGATAAGCAGAAGGACGCCGCTACTACGAAGAAATCAAAGAAAACAAAAGGCAAAAAGCCATCGAAGCAAAAGGACAAAGATAAAGATAAAGAGAACCAGGATGAACCTCCTCAAAATTGAGGCGTTGAATCCTTCTTCATTTTTGAATTTCCAAAAGGGGCGGGTGAAAACCCGCCTTTTTGTTTTAGCGCTCATTCTTTGGAGAGAAAACATGCCAAGTCAATTTAAAGTTCAACGCACAGACAAACCCTTTCTGACCGATATTCAGACTCTGCGGCAAAGAGCACGACAACACTTGGAGAACGGTCCGGTGACAGACAGCTATAAAGCAAACCGTGAGCTTGTTATCAAGATACTCAATGAAGCTCTGGCCACAGAAATTGTTTGCGTTCTGCGTTATAAAAGACACTACTTCATGGCATCTGGAATCCATTCTCAAGGCGTTGCCAATGAGTTCCTACAACATGCCAATGAAGAACAACAACACGCTGACCAAATTGCAGCCCGCATTATTCAACTGGGTGGCGAACCGAACTTTTCTCCGGAAGGACTTGCAAGCCGAAGCCATTCCGAATACGTAGAAGGGGAGACTCTGGTGGACATGATTCAGGAAGATCTGATAGCCGAACGAATTGCGATTGATACCTACCGCGAAGTCGTGAATTTCCTGGGCAATGATGACCCGACCACAAGACGTTTGATGGAAGAAATTCTGGCGATGGAAGAAGAGCATGCTGATGATCTGGTGAACATACTGAAAGAAATGAATCTCAGACCGGAAAAAGAACGCAAACCAAAGTAGCGCGGACGTCTCGTCTGCGCTTGAGCTCCGCAGGCGAGACGCCCGCGCTACTTTGAGATTAGCCCTGTTTTTGTTTTTAGAGCGCGTTCAATCGACCGAAGAAGGAGATCTTCGGAGTAGGGTTTATTGATGTAGATATAATCGTCCAGAACTTTTAAGTAGGGAAAGCTTTTTTCAGAAAATCCGGTCAGGAAAACTACAGGGATTGGTTCCTCATAGAAGCTTTGAATAACAATCGCGGTTTCGATGCCATTCAGCTCTCCTTTGACTCGAACATCCATTAAGAGAAGATCGGGCCGCAGCTGCTGCACCTGATCGATCGCGGCCTTGCCGGAGTCCGCGATTCCCACAACTTCATAGTCATTTCTTTCCAGCCGCTCTTTGAGGTCTTCCGCGACTATATTTTCATCCTCAACCAGAAAAATTCTAATTTTCAATTTCCCCTAAAATCCCCGAAGGATTCAATTTTATCACGGTTTGTTGTTGTAAATACTTCTGAAAGGAATAGCTTTTAAAAGAGCAAGTGCAAGGAGTCAGCCGGATACAGCAGTGGATACTGACTCCTGTTTAGCGGAGGCAACGTTTTGCTCGAAATCGGCTACAACGGGAAGATGGTCGGATGCGATGAGCGCAAGCGGGCTTCGATATATCGTCAACCTTTCCAGTTTGAATGCTGAATCAAAGTAAATGTGATCCAGAGGCAGCATGGGCATCAACCCGGGAAAGGTTTTCACAGGATGAACCGTCACCGCATCGACACTTCGAAATTGTTCCTGAAGAAATTTCGTTGTCAATCCAAGCGTCCACTCATTGAAATCACCCATTACAAGACGTGTTCCTTTCAGGTCCGGATTCTTTAAAAGAGTGACATCAATCAATTTTTGCGCCTGACGCTTGCGTTCAAAATAACCAGTGCCCAGATGAATATTGAACACATGAACCAAACCAACTGGCTGAATATCCAAATCGGCGCGCAAAGAACCGCGCTCTTCTCTCTGGACCACCGTCAAGTCGTAGGTCTTTGTTAACAAAACAGGGAAGCGGGTGAGAATGATATTGCCGTAGATACCACCACGATACTTTCGCGTTTCTCCGACACAGCAAGTGAGTTTTAGCTCCTCTGAAAAAAACCTGGCCTGATCTTTTCGTAACGGACCTTCTTTGTAGCTCCACACTTCCTGCAAGGAGATAATATCTGCATTGAGTTTCTGTAGAACTTTCGCAATTCGTTCTGGACGAATGCGGCCATCCAGTCCCCGGCTCTTGTGAATGTTATAAGTCACAACGCGCAAAACGTCAGGGTTCTTAACCATTCGTTGTACCCGTTAGATAATCGTGGATCGTGATCTTGATCGTAATCGTAAACTTAATCGTGGATCGTACCTACGAATATTGTGGAAGATTACGATTAAGAGCAAGATTAACGATTACGATCACGATCCACGATTATTATGGAGGGGGACTCTTGCCCACCATCTTCGGCAAGCACAAATTCTGGCAGGCAGCAGGCCCGCCCTCCGTAATTAAAGTGCAAAGTGATGAGCAATGAGTTCTAATCACTCATTACTCATGACTCATTGCTCATTACT
>JAKEFK010000340.1 GCA_022616075.1 bacterium | reverse complement strand
TGCAGTATGTGATCTACAAGGCTGCAACAAACCGGCAGAATGCATTCGGTACAATGTGAATCAAAGAACCGGCGAGCAATTTCATAAGTATTACGTTTGCGATCAACATTGTTCCAAGGCTGGTGAATTCTCGTGGTTGTTTTCAGTCGATCACGCGAAAAGAAAGCGGCAATGGGGAGGAGTATTTTCAGAACCGGATAATAGCAGTGTCCTGTGGGATGAAGATGCAGTCGGCCTCATACTCGTCCCTTTAGTTTTTTTGACTGTCCCAACCCTGATTTATGTGCTCTGGAAGACCGATCGCGAACGGTCTCTCCATAAGAAAAAATAAGCAATACCAACTCCTATCAGCAAAATATCAAAGACGATCGAGCCTAAAGATTAAAGTGCTGTGGTCAGTTCCCTGAGAAATTCGTCCGCTGTCTGGTAGCGATCATTCAACCGTTCTTGCAGAGCACTATCGATCACTTCGGCGAGTTTTTTTGGAATGCCCGGATCTCTTTTCCGGATGGGAACGATTCCCCCCCTTAAGATGACTTCGATTGGATCCCGGCCCGGTGGAAAGTCGCGTGGAAGCTGTCCTGTTCGCATGCAATAAAATGTAGCGCCCGGACTCCAAAATGATAAAATCACTTCAAATCAGAGAGTGAGGGGTCAGATACTGTTCAATGACAGTCGGCGCATGGTATTTCTCCAAAAGCCAGGAAAAACATGTGACACAAATCATAGTGCGTATGCATCCTGACAATGAAATCTCTCCTCTTGTCGACAATCAGCTGCTTGCTGACCCGGCTTTTATGCGTGCCAACTGGGCTGCAATCGTAATCGTTCCGTCTGGTTCGAGCAATCCTGCTATTTTCGCGAAGGCTACAGGCGCGGTTGAGATGCTTCGGGGAAATTCCGCAGAAGTGGCCATCGCTTATTATCATTTAAGACACGGTGGACTCCTACAAGTCTTTGTGAGGGTAGATTCACAGGGTGTCAAGCAGAAATTCGGTTACCCTTATTTGTCAGAGCATCCGCTCTGGCTTGATGACGAAAAGGATTTCAAAACTATCGATTCTTTTCTATCGAGTGAAAAACTTCAATTGTTTTTCGTTGCCCCCGGTGAAGACGGCCCGTGTACAGGGTACTTCGGCCTCGAAAACGAGTTGCCCATCGATTGCCGGGAATTTCTGAAACGAGAATTGCTAGCAATGCGGAAGTATCACGGCGGAATTCATAACCGCAATTTTGATTTGTGTTTACAACAATACAATAGCGAGAATCCGCTCGAACAATCGCCAATCCTTCAAGAACAGATCTTCCGCTACACAGTGGATTATGAAAGACAGCCCGATCTTCCTCCAAATGCGATTTGTCCATATTGTAGAGAAACCATCGAGAAAGGACGATCACTCGTATGTTGTAATGAATGTCTTACGATCCATCATTCCGAATGCTGGAGTGAAACAAATCGATGCACTGTGTTTGGGTGCTTGTGTTCGAAGGCACGTACAATACCTCAAAGCAGCGATGCAAAGCGTTTCTACTGGAGTGGGATGAAGCTTGCGGATCAGGAAGACCGGAAGGGTGCGAGCAAAGAGGAGGCGCTTCAAGTATTGATTCGAGGACTTCAACAGAATCCTGTCGATCAGGAGCTCCTGGAATTACGGGGGTGGTCTGAGTTCGATCTTGGGTTGTATCAAGAGGCGGAAGCGACACTCTCACGCCTTCTCAAGCTCCATCCTCGCTCAGATGAAGGGCGTAAACTCTGGAAGCAAATGCGTAGAGTTCAGGGAAAAGAACTCGTTCTTGATATTTCGGAAAATAAAAAAATGGAGATTTATCGCGATTATAAGGAGTCGTGCGACCGCGCTTTTGTGCAGAAATATGTGCCGGAAAAGTCGGAAAAAGCTGATCTGGATTTTAATGAAGTGGTTGCTCAGATTAACCGGCTTGGAAGCGAAGCGACAGCAGAGGTGCGGAAGAGAATTCTGAAGAAATACGACTTAAGTGAGTTTGATCTGAACCTGATCTTACAGGAAGGAGAAAGAAACGCCTGGCCACTGGAATAAACATTTGTAATACATTCGCTTTTTGAATATGGCATTGGTGGAGGTTGAGCGATAGGCTTCATGGATCTGTTCCGGCCTAAATGGAAACACAGCGATGTAGTAATTCGCAGCACAGCGGTTGAGAAGTTGACCAACCAGAAGCTGCTCGCCAAAATCGCAAAGGCGGACGAGTCCGATTTTGTCCGTGAACTTGCAGCAGAGAAGGTGACCAACCAAGCACTGCTGGCAGAGATAGCAAAAACGGTTAAGCACCTCAGAGTACGCGAGAAGGTTGTTGGTAAGCTAACCGACCAAACGCTGCTGGCGAGAATCGTAAATACGGACAAGGAACCGAGTATCCGTAACCTGGCCGTGTGGAAGTTGACCGATCAGGCGCTGCTTGGTGAGATCGCAAAGACGGACGATGAATGGTTTGTCCGCAATTCTGCGGTGGAAAAGGTGACTGATCAAGTGCTGCTAGCCGAAATTGCAAGGAATGATAAGGACACAAGGGTGCGTCATACCGCTGTCTTGAGAATTGATAACTATGCCATCCTCGCCGAGATCGCTAAAAATGACAGTGACGAATATGTGCGTGGAGGCGCTGTTCAGAGGACTGAGGACCAGGCACTGTTGGCCCAGATCGCCAAATCTGACCGGAGCGAAAACGTTCGATTAAGTGCTCTAGAAAGAATTACGGACCAGGCGCTAGTCACTCAGATCATACAGGATACGGAAGGCCTTGTAGATATGAACCGCCTTGTTGACAATCTCGAGTCAGGAATAAAGGATGGCAACTGGTCCAATGTTGAGCAGCATGCCAAAAGACTGGCATTGATTCTATCACCAACGGCCCGCAATGAATTCCAAGCCGATCTAAAGGATTCGTATGCGCCTACGAGATGGCTTTCGGCCAGAGCGCTGGGAGCGGAGGCATGCGCCAGACTAGGTGATGCGGGACGTGCGGGCGGTTGGATCCCAGGAGACGCGCGGTCGAGCTACTCACCAAGTCAGACCTGAGCGCTCAGGAAGCTGCCGAGGTCCTGGCTGATCTATGCGATGCATGGGTTCTGCATGACCTTTTCTGGAAAAAGGACCACCCACGAAATCATGTAGTTATGGAAATCGGTGAGAAGCTGAATGAGCTAGGTGGCTTCGCTCTAATGCGGGAAGCCTACGAACGCTTCGTGCGTCTGCGGCCCCCAAAAGGTTCGACCAGCCCTGGCAGTATTCTGGAGCAGGTTTGGCATGGAATCGGGGATTGGCAACGATGAGCTTGTAAATTTAACTTCCGTTGCCGGATGAGCTTGAGCGTGCTTGCTCATATTTCGATGGACTTAGGGCCTGCGGCTGCAAGCATCGATGGAACCGCTCGTCTCTTGAGCGCAGACAGCGGCTGGTGTGATCATGTCTACAATCACAATTTCTTCGGTCCTTTTCGCCTGCTTCTGAAATCTGCAGACCGGGGCCGCTGCTGGAAAGAATGGAATCACCACCGCGATTGTTGAAAGGACCTCAACCCCGGAGAGATCAAGTTGAAAATTCGCGTCGAAATTAAGGATCCTAACGCTTCTTTCTGGACCGAGTATGACGGAGAAATGGTTCGAACTGCAGTAACCAGAGCATTTCTGAATTCAGCAGAAGAGAATCTTCAAACAGTGTATCACCGGGAGCTCCCCTGGGGAGGAGCGATCCATGGAACTCATTCATCTTCTCACACAGAAACAATCACAGTTAAGTTTCCACAGAGCGTCCTGAACAACCTGAAGAACCCAACGATCCAGATTGAAAACAAAGAAGAAGCTCCCTCCGCCGAGTCTGTAATCAAGAAATCAAAATTCGTCAAAGTGATATTGGTACTATCTATTGCGTACTGTGCATTCATCTTTTTTGCGCTGACCCCACGTTCCAGCATATACACCAAAGGCGATCCGGTGACAATTGACAATGCAGTATGTGATCTACAAGGCTGCAACAAACCGGCAGAATGCATTCGGTACAATGTGAATCAAAGAACCGGCGAGCAATTTC
>JAKEFK010000339.1 GCA_022616075.1 bacterium | reverse complement strand
TCGATCGAACGTTCAAGAATCTGATGACCGAGGTGGGACTTTCCTATGTCTGAAAAAACGTGAACAAAATCTGAGATTCTGAAAAGAGAAGTTCTATGAGATCATGCGACAGGAGCTTCAAGGTTCCGCGTGGAATACTCCGGCTCTTCAGCAGTTCTCGAATCAAAGCAACCAGAGATACTTTGAAAAATGGAAAATATCCACTCGTGAGGAGGAGAAAATGGCATCCAAGAATCCAACATGCAATAGCTGTGGCCGCAAATTGGATCAGGGTCCAGCTATCGGTTCGCGTACTCTCTTCATGGGAGTCGTTTGCGCTTTTTGCAAGAAAATTGAATGCAGCCAATGTAAGGTCAGCAACAACACTGCGCCGTGTAAATGGTGCCGTGGTGAAGTGAGACCGGCATATGATACTTATTTGTAGAAATGTCTGATGATGTCCTGAATTCCTTACGCTCCTATTTTCAACAATCTTCCTATGGCGCTTTAAGGTGGCACGCATATCTAACGCTGGATTTCTCAAAGACTGAGCTTGTTACGCTTGCAAAATTTGACGAGCTGTCGGAATCCGTACAAGCGAGAGCGCGGTCCCTGGGCCATGCAGAGAACGATACCGTTACATTCCTGGTTCTGGTCAGCAAAAGCGCAACACCGGAAATCATGATTCTTAAAAAGGGCGAAAGCCTTAATATCGGGTGGCTCAAAGGGGATACTCAGCAGCAGGAGCAGGCAAAAAAAGAAAGCAAGTGTTTTATCGCGACAGCAGCCTACGGATCTGATCTTGCTGCAGAGGTCCAATCACTTCGACGATTTCGAGACCAACGCTTGAACCATTCCAAAGAGGGAAGGCTCTTCATCAAGATATATGAAATACTCGGATCGCCACCTGCAAAGCTGGTACGCCGTTCCCGAATCCTGCAATTCGTAGTGAGAAAGCTCGTTTCATTCGTATGCTCAAACCTTCGATGGTTTGAGAAGCAGACATAACTATGGACCGAACTGAAATGGAAAAAAGATGGGCCGAGCGACAGACTCGAATTGCGGCTCTGCGTGAAATCGTTTCGGCACCGATCGATTCAATAGTCGGTGGTAAAGTCATCAATCAGGGAATGAAAGATTGGGCCAGGGCGGATCTGGAAAACCTTCTACGTCCTGCTCGTGCATGGATTCTGGCTTCCGATGATGTAAAGACTTCAGGTTCGGAAGTGCGGACGATGCTCCCTTTAAAGGGTTCTCTATCACGTCCCAATAGTGTGGAGCGTCTGGTCGGCGAGATGATGGAACCGGAAAAGGCGCTGTCGGCTATCTATCCGTTTCCTGACGGGATGGAGAGCGTTGCACTCGTTCATCACGGTGGCCTCGATATGGAGTATTTCAATTTCAGCATGTCCACCGATCAAATGGAATCGTTTCTTCTAAAAGGCTTTTTGACAAAAGAGAAAATTTCACATGAAGGCAAACAGGCGGTGCGTGTTGAAGTAGCAAACTTAAGGGAAATCTGTGCCGGCTTCGTTGATTTCAACCCTGGAACGGAAGGTACTAAACTCGCGTTCGACTTGACAGAACGCTGGAATCCGGAGCTGTTTAAGAGAATGACGCAGCTTCGTCCAGAAGTCGCAATGAGCTCCGTCTTTGCCCCTACTCTTGAATCCCTTCTGGATTCGCTAAAGAATCATCGGGAAGCGAAATGGCCCGACTGCGATTTGATTTTGCAACAAGGGGAGTTTGCAATAGCCCGGAAAAGTACGAACAAGGAGGCGCGTGTGACAGTCGTTCTTGCTACGTTTCATCAGAAACTACGAGACCGTCCAACAGTAATATTTATTGACAACCTTACACTTCTACCGAATTAGTTCTCGTTTCCAATTATGTGGCTCTGGTGGATCAAACGTCAATTAGCTTCAAGCGATGAAGAAATTAGAACGAAAGCCTGGCGGAAATTGATTGCCGCTGAGTCCCCCAGCACTTTCGATCTGGCCGTTTATGAATTTAAGAGTGGTAATGAGGAGAGTCGTTATCCGGCTGGGCTCCTTCTTTGCAAGCTTGCAGATGTTAGATCCCTTGATCTTCTCGTTGAGATGTTAGAAGACGAATCTTCCCAAAACAAGGGGCGGGCTTTCGAAGCACTGTTAAAACTCCGTGATTCCAGGGTCGTGCCGGTGCTGATGCGCTTTGTTGAGAATGAACAACACTCGTGGCAACAAAGGAAGCAAGCCTTGAAGGCCCTGAGTGCTCTGGGTTGGCAGCCTGCCGATCCCGGACAGAAATTGTTGCTTACCATCTGCATGCGGGACGAACCACTGCTGCTTTCTATGTGGGAACAGTCGCGCGAATATTTGATCAGATTACTGGAACATAAGGATGCCGGGTTACGAAGCGACGCAGCTAAGCTTCTGAGCAATCTTGCAGATGCCGAATGTTTCGATGCTTTGACAAAGGGCCTAAAGGATTCTGATGAAGACGTTCGCGGCTACTGTGCCCTTGCGCTGGGACGCCTGAATGACCCAAGAGCTGTCGGACCGCTCCTTGATTTACTGCGGACACGCAAAGCAGAATTATTCTCAGATGAGATTCGATCTGCGCTCTCCAACATCGGCACGAAGGACGCCATCGAAGCCCTGGAGTATTTTGAAAGATTGGAGGAACGGAAAAAAAAGTTGAGTCCCGCATACTCGAAAACTTCAGCTCCCGCGCATGTGAATTTATCACCAGGCTCTAAAGTCCCGATTACAGGCGAATACAAATGCGAGTTTTGTGAAATGAAACCTGTCACGCTTGATCCTCGCCTGCACGTGGCTCTTGACCAGGTAACGAGTATGGACAAACTGAAACCCACCGTCAAACGTTTCGAAGCTGGCAGCAAATTTTCCGAATGTCCCGGATGTAAAGAAGCAACGGGTTGGACATTGATCTCGTCATATTGAGGATTATTCTAAGTATTCGTTTGGTTAGAGCCCTTTGCATACTTTCTGTAATTTCAATTCAGTGGAACAAAAACAGAGTCGTACGTATTATAGAAACCCGGTTTGGAGCCTTTGCGGTGAAAACGGGCTATAACGCAGTCAATCTGAATCGTGGGGCTATTCAGGGTGTTCAGCACGCTCTCGGGAAACTGAACTGTGATTGTTTCTTTGTGAGAAGATAAATGAGTTCCATGGATCGCATTTCCCCAGGGAAGTTCCCGGTGATAAATTGTTTGAATATTCTCTTCTCCTGAGTTCAGAAATGCTTTAGTTACAGCAGCTCGAACCATTTCTCCGTCATACTCGGTCCAGAAAGAAGCGTTAGTATCCTTAATTTCGATGCGAATTTTTAACTTGACCTCACCCGATGTTGAGCTCCGTTCCACAATCGCGGCAGTGATTCCATTCTTTCCGGCAGCGGCGCCAGAAACAGGAACCCAATTGTCCTGATGGATACCGAGTGATCGCTCAGCTTTCTGACGTTGTTCTTGCGTCGCTACTCCGAGAATCACAAGACCAATCATTAAGCAATGTAGATCGGCTCATTGCCGGGCCAGGAACATCTGGTTTTCATTCAGGGTTTCAATGTATTTTTTCGAATAACTTGCCACAATTACTTTCTCGGGATTTTAGCATAGTGTACGTCGCCCGTTCCATTGATAAAGTCGGCCACATTGATCCAAACAACTTTGTTACCGGATATAGCGGGCGTGGCGAGAGGAACAATCGGCTTAATGACCAGTCCGTGCAACATGTTAGTTGCCAGGTCGTACATTCGAATCTCGGCAATGCCGGGCCAGACAAGGCGACCATCCGAAAAATCGCCGTTGATTAAGCTATCCGGAAACACATGGAGCAACAACTGATCTGTCCCGCTTGTAATGTCATAGGAGTGGAGATCTTGGAACGCGAAATTACCTTCCGGCGTTCTAAAACGTCTGAGATAAACCACAGTGTTACCGGAGATTTTCGGAAAAAACTCATCCTCCGGCGTGTTCGTAATCTGCCGTTGAGTCTTGGTCTCAAAATTATATAAGAAAATATCAAGGGGTTGATCTATACCACGTCCCATCCAGACCATGTAGTTTTTCGAGATGTCAACCCTGAATGCACTCTGCTCTGCAAGGACCTCCTCTTTATTCGTCTCGAGATCATAGGTGGAAAGTCTGGTAATCAAAAGCCCGTCCTTAACCACCGATTCGTCCCAGACAATCCGCTTACCAGCCACCACAACCGATCCTCCTAGATCACGACCACTTGCAATTTTCTCAGCCGGACATTGGCCAGTCCTCGCATCAAAAATGCAATAGTAAACTGCGTCGTTTTTAAGACCCTGATTAAAGTCCCTCCAAACAATAACATTGCCGGAAATTTGTGGGGCGGCGAATCCGTAACGCTTCGTTGTGATTCGTTGAGTAGTCTTTTTTGCCAAATCGTGAACAAAGAGATGGTTATCAATAAGCTCGCTTGGATCAACTATTTTGAAGTCTCCTGACCAAACAATGAGATCTCCCGAAAGTTCGGGTTCGTGTGCCGTACCTCTAGCGGGACTCGGAACTTGCTTAGCGCGCAGTTGCGTTCCGACATTGATCACGTCCTCAAATTTCAGGCCGTTGCGGTTCGTTGCCGTAAGTCTGAGCGATTTCCATCCAAAAGGAAGCGTGCTGAATTGCCACGTTCCAAGGATTCCATCCTTTCACGGGAGCGGTCATCGGCCCACCGATCGGTCTCCAATTTTCATCAGGTTGTTCAGTGCTGTAAAAGAGCTGGTACTCGTTCAGGTCAGATCCCGTAACTGTACCTCTGATCGTAACCGACTTACGAACGGTTGCTAAATGGAAAGGCTTCTCGATTTTCACTTCCAATGTGGATGCGATATTTAAGGCACGGCGAGCATTGATACGCCCCGCTCCCGTTTTCAAGTCAAACCCCGGTAGATCGATGTCTTCACTGGATGCTTCCAGGACCTGCCGAACTTCATCGTTTTTCAATATAGGACGATGTGCTAACACCAAGGCTACAGCTCCTGATGCATGAGGAGCTGACATCGATGTACCCTGCAGTCGCAGATAGCGTCCATCTACCCTTGATCTTTTTGGACATTTTGGACAGGGGCTCAGTCTAAGGGAGAGAATATTCCGCTCGGTTGAATCATACCCTCCACCAGGCGCTGCAACATCGATCACTGCCCCAAAGTTCGTGAAAAACGTCGGTAGATCATCTTGATTACTGGCAGCAACCACAACTGGTTTTGGATTATGCATATTTTGCGGACTGATGGTTCTGGAGTCGAGTCCCGAGTTCCCTGCCGAAAAGACAACCACAGCACCAAGTCCATGGGCCAGTTCTACTGCAGCTTCATTCGCAGGAGAACTCGGACAGAACCCGCACCCCCAACTGTTGTTGATAACGTCAGCGCCATTTTCTGCTGCATATACGATTCCCGCCGCCGCTTCAGAAAGCGGGGCTACTCCCTGCTTGTTGAATGCCTTTACCGGCATAATCTTCGCTCTTGGAGCGACTCCTATGATGCCCTTTTGATTGTTGCCTGCTGCCGCAATCGTACCGGAGACATGAGTGCCGTGAAAATGATCATCCAGCGGATTGTTATCCGGTTTCTTTGGTGATATACAGCCCGTCGGGCCAAATTCCGGACAAGTTACGAAATCCAACCGCGGGAATCATCAACAAAACCGTTTCGATCATCATCTGTGCCATTGCCGGCGATTTCACCCTGATTCTTCCAGACGTTAGTGGCGATATCCGGATGATTGTAATCCAGACCCGTGTCCACCACAGCAACAATCATGCCTTCACCCTGGGTAACATCCCAGGCAGGCGCCATATCGAGCTTGTCTGCTTTCAGTCCCCAGAGATCATCGTAATTCTGTCGCCAGGAACCAGCGGATTTGTAAAAGGGATCGTTCGGCAAGAAATCAGTCGTCAGCAAATAATCAGGCTGCGCGTAGTCAATATGAGGATCGCGCTGGAACTCGGCCATTGCGGCTGCGAGATCGACATATTCTGGAAACTTTAGAACATAAATATGGTGTAGATCTGGAAGGGATGCGTCCTGTGGTGCGCGATTTGTTCGATTCGCAAATTTTGCCTTGGCTATTTCCAGCTTTTGCCGATGGTATTGCCTCAATAACGATACCGGTATTTGTGCGATTGCTCCGATCATTCCCTTTTCTTCCTCTTCCGTTCGGAATACCGGCGTTGCCGATTCTAACTCATATCTTGCGTTTAGTTCATCGAGTGAACCATTTGCATTTGTTGTCACGCCTTTGAAATGCCTGTGGCCCTTCAAAAGACAATGAACGCAAGCGGTAACCGTATCTTTGTACTTAACGATCAACTGGCCTTTAACAAACTTTTCGCTTGATCGCACCCGGTTCGTGTGGTTCCTCTCTTTTTCCATTACTGCCGTCAGACGAGAACCTACAAAGAAGAAGCTAAGAACAGTGAAGAGCGCTGTTTGAAGTATTAAGAGCTTCCTGAATTTCATGCGAAACTCCGAATACTTAATTGGCACAAATCAGGGCTCCTTCCATTTGTTAGAGTCAAGCAATGATCAAGATCATTCGAATGTGCTCGGCTTTTTGGCGCGAACGGATACGGATCTGACGCCGGTGGTTTAAGTTTTTAGTAGCAATCCTATTGAAAACCTGTGCATAACCTTAATTGCTGGAGATGAATTCGCGCAGCCAGACCTCGAGCACAAGAACGGCGTTCGCCGGGATGAGGCCCGGGATCCCCTTCTTTCCATAGGCGAGGTGGGGACTGGCTCGTACCCTGCGGTAGCCCCCTTTTTTCATTCCAAGCAGCGCCTGCTCGATCGCCACAGCCGCTTGGCGTTTCCCCAGCGTGATCGTGCGATCGAGAAGCCTACGCCCGCGCTCGATCGTGACCGGCTGATCGGGAGCCGCCGCAAACTGAATCTCGTTCAGGGGCACCTCGTCCCCTCGATGCAGAAAGATACGCAAGTTAAAGACGACCCGATTTCCTTTCTGAGCAAACAGGCCAGTCCCTTCGACATCCTCCAGTAACTCGACGCCTCGTTTCATGATGCCCCACGACCTCCACCGAATGGTCCCACTGAGTGGGTTTCCTTCTTAGTACTTGCTTCACAATTATGATGGCGTATTCGGGCCAATGTTAAAAGCCTCTGATTGACAAAAATAAACACCGATTTCTATTTTCGACTACCTAGTAGATTCTTTTTCTCAAGCGTCCTTGAGGCGCTCTTTTCGATCAGCTTAACTGCCATTTTCGCATAATTTTCAAACCGACAGAGTGAAGATTGTTGCGAAAGGTAGGCGCGGCCGAATCGCTCCGCGAACTGCCGCGACCTGGTCCTGATGATCGCGTTTATCAGATTGAAGCGAAGGAGGAGGTCCTGGAGCGCGCTACAACGATGCTAAGCGTATGCCGCAAAGTAGTGCTTCTCGATGCTTTCCCGACACCCCTGGGCCTTCTGCGTCCACTAATAGAAAGGGCGCACAGGCGGGGCGTCCGTGTTGCGTTGAAGCTCTATCAGCCGGACCGCAGCCAGGGTTACCCTGAAAGCTCTGCTGATCCATGGTCCCGACGTAATCGATACTTGGCCGGGCGAAGTTCTGAATCTGGTAACAGATGGAAAAGAGTTTCTTTCCGTACTCTATTCACCCGGCTGTGATGACGTTCGCAATGCGATCTGGAGCTCCAATCGATTTCTAGCGGCCCGCCAGCATAACGGCTTAAGCTGCGAAATCTGCCTTACTTACTTGCTTTCACTCGTCAAACAAGGGGCTCCGCCAAGAAGCTGGAAAAACATATTGGAAAAAATGGAAATGTTTTATTTTCGCAATAGCCCCGGTTTTCAATCTTTCCCCTTCCGGCGTTCACATAGAAAATGAGACTGGGATTCAATGGTCGGACTCTTCTGATTCTGATTTCCACGATTTCCATTTGCTTTGGAGATTCCGTCACGATCCATAGCAGTCTCGGGACAAAGCTGGATCAATACCTGGAGCGACTGGAAGGTTTTGGATTTTCCGGTCAGATGCTTATCGCGAAAGATGAAGAAATCATTTTGCATAAGGGATACGGTCTGGCTGACCGGGAAAAAGGAATCGCCGTAACGACCGGGATGCTTTTTGAAATTGCCTCCATCAGCAAGCAATTTACTGCGGCGGCTATCCTAAAATTGGAAATGCTCGGCAAGCTCACCACATCTGATTCCGTGCGAAGATTTTTCCCGAGCGCACCCGAAGTCTGGCAAGATGTAACATTGCACCGGTTGTTAACGCACACGGCCGGATTGGAAGACGATTACGTTTATTACTCCCGTCATCCGCTTCTGGAGCGTGATCCGTACATTGAGCACATTCTGCAAAGCCAGCTCAGTAAGGATCGCGAAATGGTTTATTCCAACGATGGTTATGTTTTGCTCGCTGCGATCGTAGAAAAAGCATCGGGCCGGTCTTTTGAGGAATTCGTGTCACAGGAGTTATTTCTACCGGCAGGAATGGAAGAAAGCGGTTTCAAAACGAAACCTGAGAAAATCCTGAGCTCACTTGCGATCGGTTACGGTGGGACTCGAACCATTCCAGGACCGAATTGGCTGAACATCGGAAACACAGGGATCGTCAGTAATGTGGAAGATCTCTACCGCTGGCACATGGCGTTGCAATCGGATCGCGTTTTATCCAAGAAGTCTCGCGAAAAATTCTTTTCTGCGTATGTAAAAACCGATCTTCCGTTCGATTACGGTTATGGATGGTGGATTGAAAAAGATCCTCGCTTCGGAAAGGTCGTCTGGCACAGCGGAAACTCGAATTCTTTCAGCGGGGTCTATCGCTGGTACGTCGATCGTCGAATGCTGGTGATCTTGCTTACCAATCTTGCGATCGCGGATTTTCCGGCGCGTGAAGCATTGTTCCCGGCAGTGGGGAATACTCATTTCAAATGTATCCTGAATGAGGAACCATTTGAGCTTCCACCTCCTTTTTTGCCCGTAACAGATGGGCCATTAAATCGTTTTAACGGAATCTATCGTTTTCAGGACGGAAGCCAGGTTGAGATCACAACACAGAACGAAAGCCTAACGGTTCTACCTCATGGTCAGCAGGCGTTTGATCACTTCTTACCTCCCGGCTATCCTCAGCTGGAGAAGGATAGGAAAACTCTTGCCGAATTTACAAAAAAGACAGAATCGCTGCTGCAGTCCTTATCGCTCGAAAATCCGCGCATCCTGGAAGAATTGACGGGGGATCAAACAGCTTTTCCAGGTGGGGATGCGTTGGATGTGTTTTGGGAAAAATGGAAGGATCTTCAGAATCAATACGGACCGTTGACGGAGTTTGAAGTTCTGGGAACAGCGATCGTTTATCGAACGGAAAAAAGTTTGTTAGCGGAAACGATAAGCCTTCAAACTTATGAAAAGGGAAAAGCTTACTATCGCTGGGTCTGGAATCACGAACACCTCACCACCGCGTTGCCAGGTCTACCTCTTCCCGTCATCCCGCCCTTTCGAAATCAATCGGGCAATAGTTTTGTGAATCTGCACCTGCTTCTTCACGCGAGTACTTTTTTGGAGTTTGACATACGTCAAGGAGAGCCGGTAGCGTTCCGTGTAAACGGTGAACGAGCTGAGAAAATTAAAGCGCGCGAATGCATCAAACGGTGAAGATTCTTACTGAGGTTTGGGATTCACACGCCTCATGATCCCGATTGCAGTCTCCCGATGCGAAGATAGCGTGTACCGTCACGAGCGCCCGGTCAGGCGGAGTTGAGAATTGCTAAAGCTTGATCTATATCTTCAAAGGTGTTGTAAAGGTGCGGAGAGATGCGCAGCTTGCCGGCGCGTTGGGCGACGAATACTTTCTCTTTGAGGAGCTTTGCATAGATTTCGCCATTGCGTTGAGGCTGTCTCGCAGAGATGAAAACCAGAGTGGACCGCGCCGCGCCGTCGCGGGGACTCAGCAGTTCATACCTACTCATATCAAGCTCTTCTATCCATCTGGAAATAAGCTTGTAATTATGCGCCGCGATGTTTTCAATCCTCTGCGCAAGCAGATATTCGACAGAGGCCGCCCACGGCTTGAAATTGAAAAAATTGGCGGTTCCGAAAACATCGTACTGGCGCGCGCCGAGATCAGGCCGCAACGCAGGAACGTTTTGCTCGTTTGCCAGGTCATCTGCTGTTTGCATTGCCAGCCAGTAAGCCTGGTTGTATTCCAGCGACTCCCGCAATTCCGGCTTCATCCAGCAAAATCCGGTGCTGTAAGGGCCGCACAACCATTTATGCCCGACATTGGTGATCGCATCAACCGGCGTGGTCAGAATACTAAAAGGGCGAGTTCCGAGAGCCTGAGAGGTGTTGAGCACGAATAGGACACCGTGAGCGCGACAGACTTCGCCCAACGCCGAGGCGTCAATCGCAAAGCCGGAAAAAGAATGGACGAGAGTGGTGCAAAACAATTTTGTGGAATGAGTGATGTTTTCGAGAAGTTCATCTGCCTGCAGCACGTGATTGCGCGGTTGAATCAGACGAACCTTGACCCCTTTATCCCGCAGCGCAAGCCAGGGAAGGATGTCCGATGGAAAATCGCCCTTCATCAGCAAGACTTCATCACCGGCTCGCCAGCGTATCCCGTTCGCAAGTAAATGCAAACCGTATGAGGCGCTATTACCCAGAATAATGTCTTCCGCCGCCGCATCAATAAGAAGGGCGAGAGCCTGCCTGAGTCTTTTCGGAACCCCGCTGAAACGCTCTGTGGTTAAATGAAAGGGAGCGACCTTCCACGCAATAGCTTCCCGGGCTTCGCTGACTGCAACCGTTGGAAGTGGCCCCTGATGAGCGCAGTTCAGCCAGACTGCGGCCTCGAATGGGCCGAAGTCTTTTGAATAATGTCCTTCGAAATTCAACTCTATTTGGCCTTTCCGTTTTCAAATTGCCGGACTTCTTCCAGCAATTCCTTCATGTAGGAAACTCTTCCATGCGAGCCCACAATGGTTTCCACATCCAGTCCCAACTTTCGAATGGTATTGAGCAAATCCTTTGTGTTGCTGCTGTTTATGCCATGAAAAGGATCGTCTTCGGTGGATTTAATCTTTGGATTAATCGGGTTAAACATGTCGCTCTGGTAGAGAATCTTCAGCTTTGGCAGATAAACGAGAAGCATCTCTTTAACGTGACTCAGAGGGCTGAACTGATGAATCTCCACGACTTGGTTGCCGTCGCTGATGATACGTTTGCCATCCTCAATTGCATCAACCTTGTAAGGTGCTGGTTTTCGGGCAAAGGCATCCGGAGCGAAGGTAAACTTTGCTCTGGCTAGTCTGTCAATGTATTTCAGATTGCCGCGAGTTGTGATCACCGTTGCTCCTTCAGCCATAAACGCGCGCACGCCGGCCGAATGATCTCCATGATGATGTGTAGGGACAATATATCTGATCGGCTTATTCGGAATTGTCTCTTTTATTTTGCGGACGGCTTCTTCCGAAATGCCGTTGACGATATTCTCCTCCGGCGCTTCCGCCGCAAGAATGAAATCCTTAAACTCAACAAAAAGGACGTTGAAACCGCCTGCCAGATTTCTCAGCAAATAGACGCTTTCGGCCATTCTCAGGACTTCGGTTTTCGGCTCCACGACATCCAATTTGATCAGGTTCTGGGATGGCTTGAACAGATTTTCATCTACATGTTGAGGAGAGAATTGCGCGTCCAGATAGTTCATTTCAGCAGATAAAACTTTATTGTGATAGGTGAGGCGAGAAATGGGGATTCTTGTTCCCTCGGCATCGCGATACCCGGTAAAGATGCTTTCGCCGAGCGTATCGCCCCAAACGTTTCGCGTATAGAACCAATCGTATTTGGTCAGGAGATGCGTTACGGAGTCGAAGTAGAGATTCAGCATCTGACCGGTGGAAGCGATGAAGGTGATCACGTCCTGCTTTCTGCCTTTGAAAGTGTCATTGCCCAGCCAGCGAAGCGTTCTGTTTTGCTCAAGAGCATCCGCGAGAATATTTTGCGGAAGAAGCTGAGGGATGTCGGCAAAATCCGTCAGGGCAGGTTTCCGCATCTCCATGAGCCAGTTTTTATGAACGATGATATTGAAGCCTTCCCCATTTCTCACGATTTCCTTTACCCACCAGACATAATCGGAATCCACATCACGCAAAATTCTTTCATGGTAAAGGCGATTTTTATCGGCTTCGTACACTATTGTCCTTTCCAGCGCCCAGCCTTCAAAGGGCAGTTCGGGGTCTGAATTCTGAAAGAGTTGATAGCTCTTGCCGTTCAGTTTCAGGGAAAAATTCCTTGCTCTTTTGACGGCTTCGATGCCGCCGAACGCATGGATATTTGAATCCAGGACGCGACGAGCTTCTTGCTGTGATGCTGACGAAAAATCAATGCTCCCCTGTGCGGTGACTGCGGCAACTAGGAAAAGATGAAAAGAGATGAACAAAAAAGCATTCTTCAAAGTCATTGCCAGGTTTTGCTCAATTGCCATTGTCACACAATTTTCACTCCGTGGAGTGAAAATTGTTGCGAAAGGTAAGGGCTGCCGGGTAAGAGAGAAAATAAAGCATTTTTCCGCTTCGGGGATGTCAGGTGATCGTCGCGCAGTCATTCCAACAAGCATGATATCAATCAACATAGCAAGCATGCGTAGTGTCAACATACAAATCGTTGTATCCTCCCCTCTCAATCAGGCGAAGGGTCACAGCGGTGAACGCCTTATTGATGCTTCCCATGTGGAAGGCGTCTTCCACACGGAGCAGGGCCTGGTTCTCAAGATCTGAGTAGCCGACGGCAGCCGCATGGATTTCACCTTTCCTGTTCTCCACGAGCACTCCTATTCCTGGATACCCGCGTTGTAAGCCTTTTTTCAAAAGCTCTTCCAGCTGCAAGCTTTTGGAAGGAATAGCCGCTGCAGCGAGAATGAAAAGTACAAAAAGCGCGAAAAGGAAGCATTGGATTCGGTTTTTCATTTGTTGTTGAGTTTTTCGAGAATCAATTGAATCGCTTTAAGGAGCTGATCATCACGTCCTCGCGCGACAGCGTTTGGTAAATTGTCGATCTGATAGTCGGGTGTGAAACCAAGATTCTCCAGCTCCGGCAAGCGATTCAAACCGGTTACAGCATTGTCGGCTGCGCCCACTTCCCCTCCGTCAGCAAGCTCCAGGAAATGACTTCCGATTATCCCGCCCCATGTTCGTGTTCCAACAATTTGTCCCAGTCCATATTTCTTGAAGAAGTATGGAAAAAGATCCCCATCTGAAGAGCTGTATTGATTCACCAGCAGAATCAATTCCCTGGAAAATGCGGCCCCGCGGATAAGTCCACGCCCCACAGGTTATACACAAATTCCATCCGACAGGAATTCTTCGGAGTCGTTCCAAAATTGTTTCCGCAAGCCATCCGCCATCCGCGAATCTAGCATCGATGATCAAAGCTTTGCGATCGAGCTGGTAATAATAGCTGGAAGCAAAAGAGCTTAGGCCTGATTCGGAAAAGTTGGGAATATGAATGTAGCCGATTTGTCCATCTGACGCTTCTAGGACTGTGCGCCGATTTATTTCAACCCAGCGATCATAAAAGAAAGCTGTTTCCGATCGAACAGACTGGATTTCTATTTCCCGCGACTTTGCCGGTGTTTGCGTTGGACTCAAGGTTAGCTGGATTTTCTGATCTGCCTTTCCTTGAAGCAACTGATACGGCGTTGCAGGGAGTCGAAGCGGCTGTCCGTTTATTTCCAAAATGTATTCACCTTCGCGAACAACGTCTTGAAGAGGCGAGATGCCGGCGGGCGCCTCGGTACTTCCGAGAACGTTCGCAATCCGAAAGTATCCTTTTTCATCCGGGACAAACTCGGCCCCAATTAAAGCAACGTTGGATCCTTCAAAATTCTCCACATCTCCGCCGCGCGCATAGAGATGACTGATATTCAAATTCCCGAACAACTCAGCAAGTATGTAATTCACATCATGGCGATCTGCAGCGATATCTACAAGAGGCAAATATCTTTCAAGAAGCTTTCCCCAATCGATCGAGCGCCTGGATTGATAAAAGTAGAGTTCTTTTTGCCAGCGCCATGCTTCACGCACCATCTGTCTCCACTCTGATCGCAAATCAATATCAAGCTGCATCTCAAGCAGTTTCCAATCATCTACCTTTAAGAGGTTGTCGTTGAGATTCTCAGCCGCAACGATCCTGTATTTTCCATTGCTGAAGAGGACCACTGTTCGGCCATCCGAAGTTGCAATCGCTTGAACAGGTTTGTCACTGAGAACTGTCTCTTGCTGCTGACTGATATCGAAGCTGCATAGTTTTCTGTCTTCGTTCAGATCCGAAGCCCTGTTGAATAGAAGTTTTCCCTTCAAAGCTCTCAAGCGAGAAAACACACCGGGTTTGATCGGCAGGGGCCGGGCAGCGTTGAACAAATGCTTCCATTGCTCCATAGTGTCCGGCAAAGAATTGTTGGAATTCTCGGAGACCAGGAGCGCTTGGTAAATGCGGTCCATATTCGCGAAAGCAAAGTTATATTCAATCCTTCCCATTACAGGTGTGAAGTCTCTCCTTGAAACAAACCATAGAAATTGACCATCCGGATCGAATACTGGAGCCGAATCCCGATAGCGACCTTGTGTCAGTCGCTCTGTCTTGCGACTTTCGATGCCGTAGATCCAAAGCGATGAAAAATCGACGCTTTCCGGTTTGCTGTATACCACCCACTTTCCATCCGGCGAAAAGGCATAATCCTCAATCCTTCACATCTTTGGGCTATCAATCTGGATTCTGGTGTGCTGCCAGGGATCTACGAGATAGAGGATGCCTTTGAAATCGTTCACAGCAATAAGCTTTCCATCGGGTGACCAAACCGGAGACCTCAGTAATGAATTGCTATTCTCTGTAATCTGCTTCCTTTCACCTTTTGTATTTTGAATAAATAGCTCATCCGTTCCCGATTCATCGGAAATGAACGCAATCCAGTTTCCTTGTGGCTGAATGCTTGCGTTCTTTTCACGAATGGATGGCGTCGCGGTAAGGTTCGAGACTTGTGTGTTATGGAGAAGAAGAATTTCGCCTCTAGCGGAAATTGCGATTTTCGCATCTAGAGATGTACTGACCGACTCCAGATAATTAGAAGCCTCGACGCTTTTTTTACCTGGAGAATAGGGAATCGTAAGTTGAACCGGTTCGATTTTCTGGCTCAATAGTTTCAATCGATGTAATTTGCCACCCTGTTCAAACACAATGCTTTCTCCATCCGTTGACGGCCATTTCACATCAAAATCATCGTAGTGCGTTACCTGTGATATTTGTTGCGATTTGGGATCAAAGCGGAAAATGTTTTGCATTCCTGATCGATCCGACAAAAAGTAGATACCCTGTGCAGTCCACATCGGAAACTGATCGACCCCCTCCCAGCGCGTAATACGATCGATGTCATCTTTCTGATTGTCGAAAATCCAGATGTCATCAGCCATCCCTCCGTGGTATCCTTTCCAGGCTTCATGCAAGTTGAAATCACAGACGGATCTGTTAAACGCTATCTTCCTTCCATCCGGTGAAAAGGAAAGGTAACCTCCTTCGCTGATCGGGAGCGCTTCCGGCCATCCACCCGTTGCGGGGACTTTGAAAAACCGAGCAATGGTGCCGCTCCCACCCTGACTGGAGCGATACACAATAAATTTACCGTCAGGAGTCCAGTCCAAAACTTGATGATCAAATCCGAGTTTGGCTGGATAAAAATTCGCTTGCGATGGATAAAAGGTCAGCTGTCTGGGGGATCCGCCATTGTACGAAATAAGGTAAACTTGTCGGAATTCCGGTTACCTCTGCTGTAAACGCAATCGATTCTCCATCGGCGAAAATTTTGGAAAATATTCTCTTCCTTTCCAATCGGTCAGGCGGCGGGTTTTTCCTGTATTGAATTCTCCGACCCACAGGTTCCCTGCTACGCAAAATGCTACGCGGTTATGATGAAGTTCCGGAAAGCGAAGCATTGGGGTTGCATCCGCAAAAATGAACGCAGAGAACAAGTGAAGAATCAGCAAACCGAGGCCTTTCAACAGACACATATGAGCATTGATTATCCTGCACTCATGGACGGCAATCTATAAGAGAAATTGCATTTTGTATAAAACTTTCAGAGGAAAGAACAAGCAAAGGGGGTATTACGTTATACTTTTTAGCAATGGCTCATAGACCTGTCAGTCAGGGAATACTGTTAAAAACAGTTGAATTGGATGGAATCAGGCTGACAGAGACTGTCCACGAACCTCGATTGAAATTGGAACCCCATAGCCACGAATTGATCAATCTCACCTTTGTTTTGAAAGGATCCTTCATCGAATCTTTTGAACGAAGCTCGTTGGAACTTTGCTCGAATAGCGTCTTTTTGGAACCGGCCGGTTTAATGCACAGCGATCATTACGGCAATGATGGCGCCCATTCTTTAATTGCAGAGTTTGGTTATCAGTGGGTTGAATTAGTTAAACTGGATCCTACTCTGCTGCAGAATCCTTTTCATGTAACTGGTCCCGTTGCCAGTAAATTTGCCGCTCGAATTTACAGAGAGTTCCAATTTCCGGATCGATTTTCGAGTCTTGCGGTCCAAGGAATTCTGCTCGAATTGTTTTCTTTCACGTTTCGCGAAATTCGCTGCAGCGATCGATTGTATCCGGCATGGCTTGCGAGAGTTCAGCAGCACATCGATAAACACTTTCAAGACCAGGTTGAATGTATTGACCCTATGTCGAGTTGGTGATGTTCATCCGGCACACCTCATCCGTTCCTTTCGAAAATTTCTTTCGTGCACGCCGGGACAATACATTCGCAACGAACGCCTAAAGCTCGCATCGAAATTGTTGCAGGAAAAAGACCTGTCTTTGGCGCAGATCTCCCAGAATGCCGGCTTCTGCGATCAGAGCCATCTTACTCAGTTATTCCGTCGTCATTTTGGAATCACTCCAAGCCGTTTTCGCAAACTCAAAAGCGGAATTCCAGATAAATAGCAGAACTCGTCGTTTTGGCAAGCGACCCGGCGAAGTTAGGGGACCCGCAGGCTTCCAGCCTGCATCTCCTTCAGACCCTTTCTGGGACATGATAATTGGTATTATCATGCGCAAGACTAAAAAGACCCCCAACCCCGAAAAACTTGAAGAAAGCTCCGAGAGTGCACGGTCTTTGAATGCCTGTTTGTCAGACGGTGGCTAGCGTTTCGGAAGCAGAAGAATCAATCGGCTGAAAAGAAATTCCACTGAGGGGGAGTCTCCGGTGGAGGTCGAATCAAAGCAGCCCACGACTTACGCCGAAGTTTTATCCATTTTCGTTGCGGAGGTTAGATTTTGAAGTAGTTCTTCCGGTTGAATGAAATGCTTCCGCGGTTCAATCAGTCTTACAAGAACTTGGTATTTCCGCAGAGCCAACCAGGGCAGAATATTGGATGGAAAATCGCCTTTCACCAACAGTATTTCGTCTCCCGCTTTCCAGCGGAATCCGTTGGCTAACAAATGTAGCCGTAAGAAGCGCTGTTCGCAAGTATGATCTCATCTGATGGAGCGAAGATGACTCTGCCCAGAGCCTCCATAAGGCGCAGCGGTACATCGGTGAAGCGTTCTGTTGTCAGATTGTATGGCGCAATTTTCCAGGAAATTGCTTCGTACGCTTCCTGAACAGCAACAAGCGGCATCGCACCTTGATGCGAGCAGTTCAGCCAGATCTTGCCATGGAATGGGCCGAAGTCTTTTGAATAATCATGCTTTGCCATCTAGTAGTTCCTCCAATTCATCCATCAGCATTTTCATTCGGCGGATGAATGCGTCGTATGGTTCAGGCTTTGCCATATCGATCCCTGCCTGGAGCAATAAATCGTAGGAGAGATCGCTGTCTCCACGACCAACAACTTCATGAATAGCCTTTCGAGCGTCCGGATCGCCGGCATCAAGCTTTTCCATGAGCAAACAGGCCGCCGCCATTGCAGGCGGCCAGAAAAGATGTTCGTAAGAGAAAAATGAAACATCCGAAGTAATCCAATCAGCAGCGAATATTTCATCCACGGTTGCGCCGCCCTCATGATGGCCATAGTAGCGGCGAAGGATTTCCAAGTACATTTTCGATAATTGTGGGCCCGTGGGCGGTTCCCCACTTGCAATCATATCCTGAATTTTTGACTCGAATTCTGCGACGGCATTCCAGTGAAAGAACTGACTTGAAATTCGATCCAACTGCTGAACGAGCGAGTCGATCCGATCTCTACGGTTCGTAGCGAGATCTTTAAGGTAATCATAATGAAGGAGATTGCCCAGATAAATGAGCCCGTTTCCATAAATAGGAGGATCGTAGCGTGTATCAGGGAAACGATCTTTCGGAATGTCTGCGGAGCACATAATAAACATTGCTGCTCCTGCAAGTGAGCGAGACGACCGCTGATCGCCTCGGTAACTCATGATGGTATAAGGTGGTATTCCACCCACCGGTGGGAAGATTGCGTACATTGCCCGCTTTTCAGGCAAGGGCGGCAAATGCAGCCACGGTTTCAACAGTCGTTCTCTCATCCGGTCTTGAAATTCCGGCCCAAGGGTCGCGGAAGCTGCTATGATGATTTCCATACTTTCTCGAACCGTGAAGCGCTGCTTGCTGGGCGGCAGATTGCGGATATCGACATAGTTCATGCGATCCAGATCAAGCGCCCGGCGGCAAAGCTGAATGTACCTGTGATAGACAGCAAGGTTTTTTTGAGCCACATTCAACATCATGTGATAGCTCCCTTGTGGCATTCCGTCCCGCAGAAAGAATAATGCATCGATACCGTCCTTAAAGTTGCGGTATTTGGCTATCGTTAGATCTGTCTCAATTCGCCGCGTCAAAAGCATTCCGAATACGTCCTCAAATGAGCGTAACTGCCCCAGATAGGCATTCGCAGCCGCAATCCGCACTTCCTTCTTCAAGGATCTTGTTAGTGATCGATAATTCGAGGTATCTACAACAACACTCTTTCCATCCTCGCCGATGATTTCGATCCACCCCAAGTTGGAATCGAGAAGGGTGAGATACGTGTCGGATGTGAGTTGCGGTAGCCGAGCCATGCTGCGGAGGATGGATTGTGGTTCGGGTGACAGCGTATGAGGGGCTTCCCGCAATGATTGCAGGATGCGTCGACGATGCACCGCCAGTCTTGGCTCCTCAACGAGCCATTGATTCAGGCGAGCAGAACCGATAGCTCGGAGTTCGTCCACCACGAAGCTCACCGCGGCTTCCACCTGTGTTTCAAAAGCGGTTCCCGTTTCGTATTGTTGCTTCGCTTTGCCGGATCGAGTGTCAACGGCGGACACAAGTTCACCATACACCGACATCTTGTGCGCGCGAATACGGAGATCAGATACTTCATCAAGGCCATCGGCCAGACTCTTTGCGCTGCGGCCCATGGTGCCTTTGATTCGACCGATCGCTCCAAGTTTTTGTTGAATAAGGGCACGTTCTCCCTCCCAAGCCCGGTCATCCTGATAGATTTCCGAGAGGTCCCAGACATATTCGTGTACGTTGTCTTGCTCGTTTTGCTGCGAAACCGTCTGACCGCAAGTAAGGATGATTACGGTCAGTACGCAGAGAAATTCCTGTTTCATTATGGCGTTCATGCGAAATCTGCATTGACTCATTCGGCAGGATTGTAGTCTTGTCAGCCCGGTAATTCTTGAACCGGATTAGTCGAAATTGTTCAGGATTAGTGTTGAGAGAGGATCCGGAAGCGGCGCGGTGTGAGCCCTGTGAGACGTTTGAAAACTTTGGTGAAATGCGTTTGATCGGCGAACCCTGCATCCAACGCTATTTGCGAAAGTGGTTCGGAAGTCCCGCTCAGTTTTTGCCGCGCAAAATCCACCCGAAGCTTCCTAATAAATTCACCGGGTGTATGCCCTTCGAAACGGCGAAACGTTTTAGCCAAATGAACAGGATGCACTCCGATCTCTTCGGCAATTTCCGAAAGAGAGGGAGGGGATGAAAAATGTAATTTCAAAATAGCTAAAACTGAATTCATCCAGAGAGGCCGTCGTTTTTCATTCCCGCTGAATTCGGTGCGAAACGATTCTACCAACAGCTCGAGTGTTAATGCCTCCATGGCGAGCATAGAGAACGTGTCGGGGCATGAGAACTCTTCATAGAGGCGCCAAGCTGTGCTCAGATTTCGTCCGAATGAAACGGGATCCCGCACAAACTGAGGCAGCAGAGTTTCCACAAAACTCCCTTTCTTCGCATCGATTTCTATTACAAAGTGAATGCCGTCGGTCAAGTGTTCGTCCCTGTGGATTTGTTCCGGATGATAAAAAGTCATGACCCCGTTAGGGATCGTCCACATTTTTCTTGCAATCGATTCCCGGTAAGTTCCGTTGACCGTCAAACAGATGTGCGGGAGTTCATGCGAGTGAGCCGGTTGTCGTTCGCCTTTCGAATAAAAAGCTTCCGATAAACGCCCGTGCTGGAGTTGAACCGTTCTCTGAAGCTTTCCAAAAAACCGGCCGCACGAAAGTCTTAGTGCCATTTCAAATTCGCCGTTACTCTTCCAATTTCGTTTTTTAGTACCATTCTACCTGGTCCGTTTCAACATGGCCGTTGCATTTCATCGAGATTCTTGCATCGGCAATAACCCGTATCTGACCGCAGTTCAACAAAGATATTATATAAATTCGTCTGCATCTTCCAATAATGTTTCTCAAAACGAAAAAAGTATGGCATCCCTTCCACTTCCCCAAATGCATGGAGTGGAACAATGTTTGGATGAGAAAGTTTGGGCTGCCATCCTGGCTTTCCTCCAGAACCGATCGTAAATCTCACGAGTATCCGAAGTGGTCTTAATGATTTTATGGCAACTTCGCGGTCCAGTGTGAGATCGCGCGCAAGATAAACTGCGCCCATCCCACCATGGAGATGATCGCAAATGCAGAGGCTTATTTTATCGGCGAACTTTACAATGCTGCTTCTGATGACCTTGTTGTTTACGACGCAATGAAAAGGATCATCGCTGCTAAAGGAACTGTTAATCTGCATCGCCTGGCTACTCGATATGGCCTGACTTCGAGGCGGATACAGCAGAGGTTCAGTGATTTTGCCGGATGCACCCCTAAGATGTTCGCACGTCTGGCAAAGTTCCGCTTCGCGCTCTATAAGTTGCACACCATTTCGAACGTCAGCCTCACAGATGTTGCTTATACGTCAGGCTATTTATGACCAGCCGCATTTCATCCACGACTTCAAATTCTTTGCCGGGATCAGCCCTCACAAATACCTTTCCGATGATCATGCATTGAACCGGATGATGGCCCGGTAACTGATTTCGGATTTTTACAATTTCCAATTAAGTCGATTTTGTTAAAATCCATTTCTAACGCCAAGATGACACAATACGACTGGAAAACGTTTACGACAAGAGTGAGCATTCGGGCTCCGAGCGGAGCATCGCCGATGCCTGGACAACACCGGGCGGCCTTACAAGCTGGTTTTTATCCATTGAGGAGTTTACGAAACCGGATGGTTCAATCCGTGAAAGGAGCAGCCGCGTTGAACCGGGTGACAGATATGTTTGGCGATGGCATGGCTATAGAGACTATTCTGGAACAGGCGAAGTGTTGACGGCCGAAGGTGAAGCGTTTATGAGGTTCACGGCATCGATATTCCAACCGTTCGCTCCAAAAATCGAAGGATCTAGCCAACAAAAGGGCTCTAATAAGAAGGTTATGAGAGTGAGGATTTTTTCTCATAGAACTTCTCTTTTCAGAATCTCAGATTTTGTTCACGTTTTTTCAGACATAGGAAAGTCCCACCTCGGTCATCAGATTCTTGAACGTTCGATCG
>JAKEFK010000338.1 GCA_022616075.1 bacterium | reverse complement strand
TTTAACGGTTCAAACTCAGGATCCTTGTGAACCAGAGTTAAGCCTAGCAATTTTGCTGTTGCTGCTATCCAGGCGTCTGCTACGGATATCCGAAAGCGGCCTTTGAAATCTCCTGCCGTCACTACGAGATCATCGTTTAATGGTAAGGCTTTTACCGGCAGTGATTGCACCAACGCGAGTATTTGGCGTGCTTCTTCTTCGCCAAGCTCACGGAAGGTAATGTAATAGATCTCCATCAGAGACATATTCGAGAGGAACAGGGATACTTGTTCCAAGGCCGGTATTCGTAATGGTCCAAAATGTGATAATCAGCTAATTGAACCGCTCGATGTAACTCACTATTTGTTCCAACGTTTGCTGAGGTTTTTCGCGGTGTGGACTGTGTCCGCATTCCGGAATTATGCAGATCTCTACCGGACCGCCACATCCTTTCTTGATTGCTTCGACCTGCTGGATCGTCCCGAAGCGGTCCTCTTCACCTTGAATCACTAGAGCCGGAATTTTGATTTCAGGCAAGAAAGTCTCAATATTCCAGAAAGCAAACTCAGGCCGGAGCCAGACATCGCTCCAGCCGAGAAACGTTTCATCCACGCGGCCGTGATGTTTTGCAAAACGGCGTTTCAAATCACCGCGCAGGTATTGTTCTTTTGCTGCACTGATACTTTGAATGGTTGTTTCTTCCACAAACACATGCGGCGACTCCAGCACCAGAGCGCGCACAGGCACAACCGGAGTTGCAGAATAGATCAGAGCGATCGAGCCGCCATCGCTGTGTCCCACAAGTATGACCTCGCGTTCCTGCATTTTTTGCAAGAATTCAGGAAGGACACGGATCGCTTCTTCATGCATGAAATCAACTGAACGGGGAAGGTCCGCAGGGTCTGAGTTTCCATAGCCGGCCCTGCTGTAAGCCAGCGCAGAACATCCGGTCCTGCGCGCCACCTGCTCCGGAAAATCACGCCACATTGAAAGCGAACCGAGTCCTTCATGCAAGAAGACCAGTGTGGGTTTGCTTACCGGGTTGACCCAACGTTCGTACTCGAGCTGTTTTCCTGCCACATCGATGAATGGCACGGTTCAATGAAACCACAGATAAACACAGATGAACACAGATTTTCTAAACAGAAGATAACGAAGGGAACAAAGATCAGTACATTGAATTCAATTCGATGAAGGCGAGGGTAGAATCAAAGGCAGCGAGATCTTCAAGATGAACTGCTTCCTCCGTGCGGACCAGGCAGCTCCGGAGCTTCGGATTCACGCGAACAACAATGCCGCCAAGAAAGGAACCTCCCGGTACGACTGATTCTGGAAGCATACCCCGAAAACCAATGATCATCTCAGCGCGAGCAGGAGAACGATTCTGCCTAACGGGAAGGTCTTTTGCTGCTGATTCCATTTTCTGAAAAGCCTGAACAACTTTGATTATCTTGAATTGTGGCAAAGCCCGTTTCGCTGCCTTTCTTTCGTAAGAGAAACCCCTCATCCATAGCGCCAACCAGTTGATTGCCAGAGCTTCCGCATTTCCAATAGAGTCATCTCCCCAACCAACCATGAACAAATCAAACGGGCATACGCCTAGCTTCTCACCGCAAGACTTGCAAATCTGCATTGACATGCTGCTCGTGTATCCGCGACACCTTTTGCAAGAGCCCACAGCTGCAACACCGTGATGACTTCCCAAAAGACAGATGGTCCGCCGAAAATCTTGTAATTCCTTATCCTGAAGATCATCCGCCTTTTCCATCCACTCTTCCACATCCATAAGTTAGATACAGCATTCCTACAATGAGTTGACTTTGTCAACTCATTCTTTTACCAGGAGGGGGCGGGCCTTTACATTTGTTTTTTCGTCCGTTCGGCACCGATTCTGTGCTGTCTGCACCTTAAATATGGAGCGGCATCTTAAATTGCATTAAGCTGAACGGTAATGCAGAATTTCACAAGTGAGCTGAGAAATTCGATCCGAACCGTGCGAAAGCGTCCTGGTTTTACCGCGATCATCATTTTGATTCTGGCACTCGGAACCGGCGCGAATACGGCGATTTTCAGCATTGTTCACGCTGTGTTGATTCAGCCTCTCCCGTTTCCGGAATTCAACAAGCTCGTACGTTTGTGGGAAATCGACCGAACGGCGCGCGCTGATTTGAAAATGACATCGGTTTCGAACTTGATCGACTGGCGTGAGCGGAACCGGACACTCGAAGGAATCGCCGCATGGACAAGACCCTCTTCGATGACTTTAACAAGTCAGGTTCCCGCAAAAGAAATCGATGCGGTCTCTGTGACGGCAAATTTTTTCTCAGTATTAAAGACGGATGCGTCACTGGGAAGAACGTTTTTAGATGAGGAGGAAAAAACAACCAGCAACGTCGCTGTACTCAGTCATGGTTTCTGGCAATCACATTTCGCATCCAGCCGCGCTGCCGTGGGTAGCTTGATACAACTGGATGAGGAGAAGTATCGCATTGTCGGAGTGATGCCCGAGCATTTCAGGAGTCCCTCAGGTGATGCGGAAATCTGGATTCCGTTGTTGTTGCGCGCGAATGAAATCGATCGTGGCCAGAATTATCTTCAAGTTCTCGCGCGTTTAAAACAGGGAGTCACGGATGAACAGGCCCGGACGGATCTCGATTCGATCGCTGCGAAATTGGAGAAAGAGTATCCATCCTCGAACGCCAGAGAGGGGATTGCATTAATTCCAATGCAACAACACCTGACCTCCTCACTTCGAACTCCATTGATGATTCTTTCCATTGCGGTGACGTTGGTGCTCCTTATTTCCTGCTCAAACATATCGAATCTCATGATGATTCGCGCATTTGACCGCAAGCGTGAATTCACACTTCGGATGTTGTTGGGAGCATCAAAGTGGCGCCTTTTCCGCCAGCTACTCACGGAAAATCTGGTTTTGTTCATTGCCGGTGGCGCCGCAGGATTTTTGTTCGCCCAATGGCTGGTGAGCATGTTCCTGTATCTGGAACCGCAAATTCTTCCCGGCTTAATCACGGTTCAAGTCGAGAATGAAAGTTTGGTCTACACGCTGGTGATCACAACTCTGGCCGGATTGCTATTCGGCATGTCGCCGGCGATCCACTTTCAGGATCGCGAAATCGGTGCCGCGCTGAGAGAAGGAAGAAGTGCCGTTGCCGGCGGTCTGGGCGCAATGATCCGGAAAATTCTTGTCATTATTCAGATTGCTTTCTCTTTTGTGCTTGTTGTATCTGCAGCTTTATTGGTCCAGAGTTTTATTCGCATGAGTAGTGTCCAACCCGGCTTTCTAGCAAACGATATTGTGGTGATTCAACAGGCGCTCGACGGTCCGAAGTACACGGATCCTGCCAAAAAATCGGACTACTATCAAAATTTGATTGCCGGACTAAAAGAGATTCCCGGGGTTAGAAATGCCGCTGCGGGGACTGTGATTCCGATGGGAAAATTCGGTATCGATTT
Source organism: bacterium (assembly GCA_022616075.1). Classification (NCBI taxonomy): domain Bacteria; species bacterium. Next base: position 11,739 of record JAKEFK010000338.1, on the reverse strand, counting down.
CGAAGTTCCGTATCACAGGGAAGACCGTCCGCAGAGGGAACCCTCTCTTTCTCCACATGCTTCTTTTCGTTCGGTGACTCCCGGATATTTTGAAACTTTACAAATCGCACTGCTGCAAGGACGTCCTTTTTCTTCAGACGATGATGAATCGCGGCCTTTTGCGGTTATTGTAAACGAGAAACTTGCCAGGCAGGCGTGGCCCGGAGAAAATGCGGTCGGAAAGCGTTTACGATTTTTCTGGGCCGATTGGCAAACGTATCAAGTAGTCGGCGTTGTCGCCACCACACATTCCTATGGACTGCTGTCCGATGCAGTCCCTGAACTGTATGTTCCGGACGCCCAGATTCCGTACAGTGTCATGAATGTTGTTGTGCGGTTCAATCAAATCCATGTGGATTCCGCGTCGCAAATCAGAGACGCCTTCTTGAAAATAGATCCGCTTCAACCTGCCCAGGACATAACCACGTTAAAACAGCTAAGTGATGAATCAACCGGTCGCGAACGATTTGTTGCTTCCTTGGTAGGCTCCTTTGCATTCCTTGGATTCATTTTGGCTTTAGCAGGAGTTTATGGAATGCTTTCCTTTGACACTGTTCGCAGAACACGCGAAATCGGTTTGCGCATGGCACTCGGCGCAACCCGCGGCGAAATTCGCATCTGGATATTGAAGAAAGGATCGAGTCTGGTCCTTTTTGGAATTGCAATAGGCCTTTGCTGTGCGTGGGTTGCTTCTACTTTGCTCCAGAAATTTTTGTTTGGTGTGCAGGGGAATGATCCGGTGACCCTTTTGAGCGCGTCATTGAGCCTCTTTTTTGCTGCCATCATCGCCTGTATGATTCCTGCGGAGAGAGCGGCTTCACTCGATCCGAATCTGGCTTTGCATTACGAATGATTCTTATGCCCGTTGGTGAATTACTGACACGCGCAACCGTATGGCTGTCGCTTGCCGGATACGCATCCGGGCTGGTGCTCTTCCTTTTTGCGCGGGGAAGGCGGAGCTGGGATGCAACGGCAAGAATTTTTTGGACCGTCGCGTGCGCCGGACTTCTGGCGCACATCATTTGCGCGTATCACTTTTTTCACAACTGGAGTCATGAATCGGCTTATCTGGAAACAGCGCGGCAGACGTCCGAAGTTTACGGGCTCTACTGGGGTGGTGGGTTGTACATCAACTTTATCTTGATGATCGGCTGGATCGCAGATGTGATCTGGTGGTGGCGCGGAATCGAAAAATACCGGAATCGGCCGCCGATCGTTTCGATCGCATGGCATGCGTTTCTCTATTTTATTTTCTTTAACGCAACGGTCGTCTTTGAAGGCGGACTTCTGCGCTGGGCCGCCCTATTATTTACAGCTGCAGTGGCTCCTCTTTTTGTTTACAGGGTAGTCAGAAATTCCCTGAAGAGATCAGTGGTATCTAAAACATGAAATCAATCGCCGTTGATTCAATCCATCCTGGGCGATCCTCGTTCTACTATGGCTGGATCAATCTGGTCGTTGCCGCGTTTGCGATGGTCGGCACCTTGCCTGGCCGCACGCAGGGGCTCGGGTTGATTACGGAGCCTTTGCTGAAAGACTTGCAGCTCGATCGTGTTGTATTTGCTCAAATGAATCTCTGGGCAACCCTTCTGGGATCGCTTTTCGCGATTGGCATCGGCCGTTTCATCGATCGTTTCGGCAGCAGGACGATTCTTACCCTTGTATCTCTGGTTCTTGGAATTGTGGTGTTGGCGATGAGTGGAGTGCAGGGAATCCTTCTGATGACAGTTCTGATTGCGCTGACGAGGGGCTTCGGACAAAGCGCCCTTTCGGTTGTAAGTATTACGATTGTTGGACAGTGGTTTGTTCGCAGATTAAGTCTGGCAATGGCGGTGTACACGATACTTTTGAGTGTCGGGTTTATGATTGCATTCCCGGTTGTGGGTTCCGTGGTGCTCAGGGACGGCTGGCGTCATGCATGGAGTCTCGTTGGGTACGCGCTCCTTCTCGTCCTTGCGCCGGCGGCATGGTTGTTTGTGCGTCGTTCGCCGGAGGCATATGGCCTGGTCAATGACCGGGAAATGCAGCGGGAATCGGATTCCATTGAACCGCAGAAGAGTTTCACTTTGCGTGAGGCGCTTTCCACGCCTGCATTCTGGATCTTTGCGGCTTCCAGTTCGATCTATGGACTGATCGCTTCCGGGATCGCGCTCTTTAATGAATCCATTCTTGCGGAGCGTGGTTTCGATGCCTCCACATACCATCGCACTCTCGTGATTACCGCGTTGACCGCGCTGATTGGAAATTTTCTTGGCGGATGGCTCACAGAAAAATGGAAGATCAACCGGCTGATGGCCACAGCAATGGCCCTTCTGGCCGCTTCGCTTCTTGTGCTTCCGCATGTGCAAACGCAAACGCACGTAGTTTTGTACGCTCTGATCATGGGTCTGGCAGGCGGTTTTGTGATCGTAATCTTTTTCTCTTTCTGGAGCCGCGTTTACGGAAGAGCTCATCTCGGGATAATTCAAGGTTCAGCGCAAACGATGACCGTTCTTGCGTCCGCTGTGGGTCCGATCATTCTTGCACAATGCCTGGCGATTACCGGTTCCTACGCCGCAATTTTTTACTTGCTCGCAGTTGTCGTGATCGTGCTTGGTTTCTCAGCCTGGTTCGTTCGGCTTCCCAAAACCAACCCTATCTCTTAGTCCGCCTTTTTTAAACTAGTTTTTCCGCACTCGGGGCACGTGTGGGCTTCTTCCACCACGCCGCCAAAAGCAGGATCGATCGCTTTCGGATCCTGAACGCTGTAATCGATTTTTTCAGCGTGGTAGTTCATTTCTACATCGCAGTCAGGACAAATCATTTTCTTTTTACTCATAGATGATCCCTATTCGAGTGAAACGTTTTCTCGGCCATAACGAAGGACTTTTGACATCCAGATTAGCTCCTTGATGAATTTTTCCAGACGCCGCACGTAAGCTTGATCCTGCAGTTTTCCGGTAGAATCAAACGCATTCTGCACGCTTGAAAAATTTCCATCCCAGAAAATTGTCACGAGCCCAAGTTCACGGAGGACCGGCAGCATGTTTTGAATCACTCGCGTTCCGCCGAACGGACCAGCAGATACTCCGACGATTCCTGCAGCTTTGTGAATGTACTCCTTCAAATTGCTATCCAGAACGTGCTTTAACATGCCCGGGTAGCCGTGATTGTATTCCGGAGCAACGATGATGAAACCATCTGCCCGGTTGGCAATGTCGGAAAACCCTGGATCTTTTATGGCTTCGCCTGCGTCGTTGTTCGGCAAAGGTAGCTCGCGAATATCGACGAGCTGGGTGGTTACACCTTCACGTTTTGAAATCTCTGCCAAAACAAATCGCGCGACATGTTCGCTCATGCGGCCCTGACGCGTTGTTCCAAGGATGACTGGAATAAACAAGCTGCGATTTTCAGCCATTCTTCCTCCAGATGATAATTATATGGTAATAGGTCGGAGTTGCGTGCTTTTCCTGACATCAGTGTAGCGCGGATGTCTCGTCTGCGCAGTTCCGCAGGCGGGACGCCCGCGCTACATTGATTTATGTAAGGCTCAGCGGAATCCATTTGGGGTCTATGTAGTGCGTGCCTAATTGGCCGCACGCGGCGCTGATGTCCGGACCCCGGCTCCGCCGGATAGCTACTGTACGGCCGGCGCGCACCAGAACGGATGCAAAGCGGTCGATTGTTTGTTCCTCAGGCCGCTCATAAGGAAGGTGGGGATCAGGATTGAGGGGAATCAAATTGATTTTGCTCTTTATCGCTCTCGTAATCTCCACGAGTTGCTGTGCATGTTCGGGAGAATCATTAACACCTTTTAGCAAAACGTACTCAAACGTGATTCTTTGGCGATGTTTCAAAGGCAACTCTTGCAAAGTCTTCATCAGTTTTTCAATCGGATAGATTCTATTTATGGGCATCAAATCGTTTCGTAATTTGTTGCTCGGCGCGTTTAAAGAAACGGCGATATTCGGAATTACAGGCTCTGATTTCAACCGGAGGAGTGAGGGAATGAATCCAACCGTGGAGACTGTGATGCGCCGGGGTGAAATGGCGAGTCCGCGCGGATGCGTCATGATGCGGAATGCTTTCATGACGTTGTCATAGTTGTGCATCGGTTCTCCCATGCCCATAAAGACAATATTGAGTCTCAGCGGCCTCCCGTGAGTTTTAATTGCAAGCAAAACCTGTCCCACAATCTCTCCCGCAGTAAGATGCCGGCGCAAATTCATGCGCGCAGTGACACAGAATTTGCAGCCAAAAGAACAACCCGCCTGGCTGGAAATGCAGAGAGTTTCGCGTCCCTCTTCCGGCATGTGAACAGACTCAATTATTTCTGTTCCGGCTCGCAGCGCATATTTGGACGTCCCATCGCTGCTGTGCTGCACTTCCACAACTTCAGGAAGAGTGGCTGTAAAGTTTGCAGCTAATTGGTCGCGGAGCTCGCGGGGAAGATTGGTCATCGCAGAAAAATCCTGCACTCCGCGATGGTAGAGCCATTCAAAAACTTGCATCGAGCGGTATTCGGGACCACCGATCAACGCTGCAATTTCTTTGGGTTCTAAGCCAAGCAATTCGACCATGAAAGTATAATAGAGACTATGGCCGGATATTCAAAACGTTCGTTGCCGGAAAAACTTGGAATCAAGGAAGGAGCCGAAATCGGCATCGTGAATGCTCCTCCCGATTACGATCAGACGTTAACCCCACTGCCTGAAGGCGTTTTACGTGCAAAGAAACTCAGGGCGGGCATGGCATTCATTCATTTTTTCACGAAGGAGCGAAGTGAGCTCTCGAAGAGATTTCCGGAGCTGAAAAATTACCTGGCTCCCAAGGGAATTTTGTGGATCTCCTGGCCAAAAGGATCCTCAAAAGTGAAAACCGATCTGAACGAAAATATTGTCCGCGATATTGGTGTTGCAAACGGCATGGTAGATATTAAAGTCTGTGCCGTTGATGAAATCTGGTCCGGACTCCGTTTCGCTTTCCGCCGCTAACAGAGCGCATTCTCATTTCCTAATCTCAAATCCCGTCGCCTCCGACAGCAAACTCAGAAGATGCTCTGCTATGAACTCACTACCTTGCCCCGTAAACATTTAGGACAAGATCCTCGCGCACACGTTCTTCCTGTTCCACTCCTTCCTCCTCATCCGCTTCTTCTAAATACGTGCGCAAAAGCACCAGATTGTAACTCGGTGCACTTGCTTTTGTCTTGTGTGTAGTTTGCATAGCCAGCATGCCCGTGTCGCTTGTAAGTTCTCCTTCACCAAATTGAAATTTTGCAAACCGAGGATCTTTGGCGAAAATACGGCGAATGAGAGAACCGACAGGGCCACTCCATTTCACGCGTAGTTTTCCGCGTGATGCTTCCACTGTTCGGCGATTGAGCGCAGCCAGTCCGATGAAAGCAAACGTTATGGCAAAAAACAAGCTGAGCACTCCGGCGTCCGATCCGTTGGTAAACAGACGAAATGAAAGCCCTACCAATCCAACTGCAATGATTCCCGCGATCACCGAGCACCCGATTGTGGAAAGGCCGGAAGAGGAAATTCGCAAAGATCCATCGGTTCGCTGTTCAACGATGTACGTTCCAATCCGTTCGCGTGTATTTGCAGTGACCGCCGGCAAATCGACGGGGGTCTTATAACGTTGTTTCAAGATATCCAGCAGCCAGCGCCGATCATCAATCGTGCCGCCATCGGTAAGCAGTTGTGCGCCTGTTTTCGTCTCTGCTTCGAGAGCTCCATCCGCTGAGCGCAGACGGAGCGCCATTGGCTGGTACGAATGCAAAACGATCTCGCGCGTTAAAAGTTTGCGACGCTGCACAATAAGGGCTTCTGAGCGCAAAAGAAACCGCTCGCGATAATAGAAGACTTTGGCAATCTCATAAAGTCCACCCAGTCCCCACCATCCCAGGAATCCACACCATGCGAGCATTGCTGCGAATGTGGCGCGGCCGGATAGATGGAAACGTTCCAGGTGTCGCGCGGCGCCTGTGATTTCCCCGCGTTCGAAATAAGCCTGTATTGCAGGAGCGCTCCAGTACAGAAGGATGCAAACACCAATTACCCAGATCGATTGGATGATTACCTGTCCCCATCGAAGCTGCCGAAAAATGATTTGCTCCCCCTCCGGCGTATATTGGATCTTCCGCATGTCAGGCATATGGAGGTTATAGCACGTTTGGATGTGGTGCGGGCGACTCGCCCGCAAAGCTAGTCACCCGCACCACATCCCCCTGTAAGAATTCTGACCCCATCGCGACCAAACCATCATGGACGAACCCTTAGCCGAAACCTTCAAACGCCACTGGCCTGAGTACTTAATCGAAGCCTGGGGACTTGGCACCTTCATGATTTCTGCATGCTTCTTCACAGCGCTTCTTGAGCATCCCGGGTCCACTGTTCGTCACTGGATTCCTGACCAATTCATTCGCCGTGTCTTGACCGGAATCGCCATGGGTTTAACAGCTATTTTCATCATCTCTTCGCCCTGGGGAAAACGATCGGGCGGCCATTTGAACCCGGCTCTGACCTGGACCTTCTTCCGTTTGAAAAAAATCTCCTTCGGAGATGCATTCTTTTATTCCGCCGCACAGTTTCTTGGAGGAGTTCTGGGTGTCCTTCTTTGCGCTTTGTTCATCCGCGCATATCTGGAGCATCCGGCCGTTCATTATGCAGTGACTGTCCCGGGACCTGCGGGTGTAGCCATCGCATTTCTGGCGGAGGCGGCGATTTCATTTGTCCTGATGTTTACGGTCCTGATTGTTTCCAATCATTCAAAACTCAGCAGATATACGGTGTTTTTCGCAGGAGCATTGATTGCGCTTTACATCACATTTGAAGCGCCCTTTTCCGGAATGAGTATGAATCCCGCGCGATCTGTCGGTTCTGCATTCTTCGCGAATGATTGGAGATCCATCTGGATTTATTTTGCCGGGCCGTTGTTGGGAATGTTACTTGCTGCGGAAACCTATGTGCGCACGAAAGGCCTGCATCAAGTGTTTTGCGCGAAACTGCATCATCACAACGGCCAACGGTGCATTTTCCACTGCAATTTTGGAATGTTGATAAAGCAATCAAATTGAAGGAGAAAATTTTATGTTGAGTAAAACGTTCATCTTGACTCACACTGTTAAAGACAACTTCACCTATCCACAGGTGAACCAGGTTCTAAAAATAATGCTCTCTCATCAATAAGGAGGAATTACAATGAAGAAAGCAATCATCATTTTTGCAGTAGTCATCGCCGCAGTGGGCTGGTATCTTTTTCGCCCGGAACGATTGTTTATCAAGACTCAGGTAAACGAAACATTCCCTGTGGTAAACGCAGCAGGCTCTCAACAACCGGTTCTGCTGGCTCGAGGCAATTTCCACAGCGGGGCACATGAGACGAAGGGCGTGGCTGCCATTTACGAATTGCCGGACGGAAAGCGCGTCCTGCGTCTTTCACAATTCGAAACCTCGAACGGACCTGACGTCAATATTTACATGGTTTCAGCAGCCGATGTAATGGACAACGATACTGTAAAGAATGCAGGTTTCGTCTCGCTTGGCTCAATCAAAGGGACGACAGGTGATCAGAACTACGATTTGCCGGCAGGTCTGGATCTCAATCAGTACCGCTCGGTGACCGTTTGGTGCAAACGATTTAGTGTCAATTTCGGAACTGCCCCGCTCGTGATGCAAAATGACATGTCCGCTTCAAATCAACCGATAGCGCTGAGGCAAGGTTCCTTCCACTCTGTTGCACATGAAACGAAAGGGACTGCGGCCATCTATCAGTTGCCCGATGGCAAGCGCGTTCTCCGTTTTACGAACTTTGAAACTTCGAACGGTCCGGATGTTAACATTTATCTTGTAGCCGCTCCAGATGCTGCAGATAACGATACCGTGAAGAATGCAGGTTTCGTCTCGCTGGGACCAATCAAAGGAACGACTGGTGATCAGAATTATGAGCTGCCAACAGATCTCGATCTGGACAAATATCGTGCGGTTACGGTTTGGTGCAAACGATTCAGTGTCAATTTTGGCACCGCCGCGCTTGCCGAAAAGAGTTAGATTTATTGTAAAGGCGGGCCTCAGTGCCCGCCAATTGTTTTGGGAGTTGATGGCATGACAAACGAAGAAAAACGACTACAGGAAGCAAATGAGCGAAAAAAACACTGGAAACGGTGGGGTCCTTATCTCAGCGAGCGCCAGTGGGGAACTGTTCGCGAAGACTACAGCATGTACGGAAACGCCTGGGAATTTTTTCCGCACGATCATGCGCGATCCAGAGCCTACCGGTGGGGCGAAGATGGATTGGCGGGAATCTCCGATCGGCATCAATTGATCTGTTTTTCACTTGCGCTCTGGAATGGACGCGATCCAATTCTGAAAGAACGATTGTTCGGACTGGCAGGCAATGAAGGGAATCACGGAGAAGATGTCAAAGAATACTATTTCTATGTTGACTCCACGCCCACGCATTCTTACATGAAGCATTTATACAAATATGCGCAGGCGGCTTACCCTTATCAGCAACTCATCGATGAAAACCGACGTCGCGGACGTGGAGGTCGTGAGTTTGAGCTGATCGATAGCGGTATTTTCAATGAAGACCGCTACTTTGATGTTGTAACGGAGTATGCGAAAGCATCTTCGGAAGACATTCTGATTCAAATTACCGCGACCAATCGCGGTCCGGATCCTGCCGAGCTCCACTTACTTCCGACCATCTGGTTCCGCAATACATGGTCCTGGGGTGTTAGCCAGAATAAACCTGAGCTGCGGAAAGTGAAATCCGGCATCGAAGTGAATCATGAAAAGTATGGAAAGCGGTATCTCTACACTGAAGGATCTCCGGAGCTCCTGTTCACGGAAAACGAAACAAATGCGAAGCGTCTATTCGGAAGTGACAATGGCTTGCGGTATTTCAAAGATGGAATCGATGAGTACATTGTTCACGGAGACAAGGAAGCGATCAATCCTGAGCAAAAAGGAACGAAGGCATCTGCCCATTATTTATTGCTGTTGCAGCCAGGTGAAACAGCAACAATCCGTCTTCGTCTGGCTGATCAGGACCTGGCGCAGCCTTTCGGACAGAATTTCACCAAAACTTTTTCTGCTCGCATTCAGGAAGCAGATGAATTCTACGCCAAAGTAATTCCTGACCATCTTTCGGACGATGCAAAGAGTGTAATGCGGCAGGCATTCGCAGGCATGCTGTGGAGCAAACAGTTCTACGGATACGAAATTGATCGATGGCTGAACGGCGATCCCGGACAACCGGCTCCTCCGCGCGAACGTCTGAACGGTCGAAACAAGGAGTGGACGCACCTTTACAACGATGACGTGATTTCCATGCCTGATAAATGGGAGTATCCGTGGTACGCTGCCTGGGACCTTGCTTTTCATTGCATCCCGCTGGCTCTGGTGGATTCCGATTTCGCAAAAGAGCAGCTCGTTCTATTCACGCGCGAATGGTACATGCATCCCAACGGCCAGCTTCCAGCGTACGAGTGGGCTTTCGGCGATGTGAACCCGCCTGTTCACGCTTGGGCTGCATGGCGAGTCTACAAAATTGAACAGAAGAGACGCGGAGAAGGAGATAGGATTTTCCTGAAGCGCATCTTCCAAAAACTGATGCTCAATTTCACGTGGTGGGTGAATCGCAAAGATGCGGACGGCCGCAACATTTTTCAGGGCGGCTTCCTCGGTCTGGATAACATCGGCGTGTTTGACCGCAGCGCTCCTCTCCCTACCGGAGGCCACATCGCTCAGTCGGATGGCACCAGCTGGATGGGTATGTACTGCTTGAACATGCTTGCCATGGCGCTGGAGCTGGCAAAGGATGATCCCTCCTACGAAGATGTTGCCAGCAAGTTCTGGGAACACTTTGTTTATATTGCGCGCGCGATGAATTATCGCGGCGGCGATGAAGTTTCGTTGTGGAATGAAGAAGATGGTTTCTTTTATGATGTCCTGCATCTTCCTGATGGAGGTTTCTTTCCGATGAAAGTGCGCTCCATGGTTGGATTAATTCCGCTCTTCGCGGTCGAAACTCTGGAGCCGGAATCGCTGGATCAATTGCCGGGATTCAAGAAGCGCTTGGAGTGGTTCATCGATCACAGAAGCGACCTCACGAAAAATCTTGCGTGCATGAGAACTCAAGGGATGAAGGAGCGCAGGCTTCTTTCAATCGTGTGGCCGGAACGATTGCGCCGTGTCCTGAAAGTAATGCTGGATGAAAATGAATTCCTCTCACCTTATGGAATTCGCGCGTTATCGCGTTTCCACAAGGATCAACCTTACACATTACGTGTGAACGGAACGGAACATCGTGTCGATTATGAGCCGGCGGAATCCAGCACCGGTTTATTCGGGGGGAACTCCAACTGGCGGGGTCCGATCTGGTATCCCGTAAACTTCCTCCTGATCGAATCGCTGCAAAGATTTCATCACTACCTTGGCGACGATTTCAAAGTGGAATGCCCCACGGGCTCAGGTCAAATGATGAATTTGTGGGAAGTCGCCGCCGAAATATCGAAAAGACTTACGCGAGTATTTTTGCATGATGACAAAGGCCGCAGGCCTGTTTTCGGTGAAACGGAAATCTTTCAGCAGAATGAAGACTGGAGTAAATACATCCCTTTCCACGAGTACTTTCATGCTGATACCGGTGCGGGCATCGGAGCAAGCCACCAGACCGGCTGGACAGGGCTTGTAGCAAAGCTCTTGCAACAAAGCGGGGAATAGTAAGGTATCAACTCTGAATTACGACTAATCAAGCGAGGTTTCATGAAAAGAATTTCAATTTGTGTGTTTCTTCTCATCATCAGCGTGCTGTCATTTGCCGATCAGGCGACGCAGCTTGTAAACGCAAAGGACAGGATTGCTGTTCGAGGCTACGATGTCGTTGCTTATTTCAAGGACGCGAAAGCAACGAAAGGGGACAAGCAAATCCAGCATAAGTGGAATGGAGCAACGTGGTATTTCGCAAACGAAAGCAACCGGGACCTGTTTGCAAAAGATCCGCAGAAATATGCGCCACAATTCGGTGGTTATTGCGCTTATGCAGCCAGCAAAAATTACATCTACGATGCTGATCCGGAATTCTGGAAGATTGTTGACGGTAAATTGTACTTGAACTACAACGGGGACGCAAAAAAAATCTGGGAGCAGGACATTCCGGGCAATATTAAAAAAGGTAACGAAAACTGGCCTGATCTTATGAAGAAGGAGAGAAAATAATCATGAAAGGGATCGCGGTGTTTCCAGGAAAACCGAACAGCGTCCATCTCGCTGAATTGCCCAAACCTTCAGTGAATGAGATTCCTGATGGAAGAGGGGTACTTGTAAAAGTTTTGCGCGTCGGCGTGGATGGCACGGACAAAGAGATTAACGCTGCTGAATATGGTCAGGCTCCGGAAGGTTACAACTTTCTGGTGGTTGGCCATGAGTCATTTGGTCAGGTAGAAATGGTCGGTTCGAACGTTACGGAGTTTCAGCCCGGCGACTATGTCGTCGCAACAGTGCGCAGGCCTGGCCACAGTCTGTATGACCGAATCGGCACCTATGATATGACCACAGACGATACGTACTATGAGCGTGGTATCAATCTGCGTCATGGTTATCTGACCGAATATTATGTGGACGATCCCGAATACCTGGTGAAAATTCCGCAAGGTTTGAAAAAGGTCGCAGTTTTGCTGGAGCCAACAACGGTTGTTGAAAAAGGAAT
>JAKEFK010000337.1 GCA_022616075.1 bacterium | reverse complement strand
TCAACCGGGAATACCGGATTTCCCTGATGGCCTTCTGGATTTTTATTGGAACGGCGCGCCTGAACTCAACCCGCAAGAAATGTCTTTTCTGGAAGTCGCTTCGGTGAAAGGAGACCTATTCAACGCAGGTCAGCGGGAACGGAAGGTTGTGGATTCATTGGTGAAGAAAAATGTTTTGATGGAGTCCGAAGGGCGCTATCGATTTAGAAAACCGCTCTTTTCTCAAGCAATCAAAAAAAGATTGCCTCCCGACCGGTTGAAGAAGATTCACCGGACACTGGCGGAGCAGCTTTCTCCTCAAACGGACCCTGATTCCATGATGTTGCTTGCCGAACACTACCTGAAAGCAGGTGAACTGTCTGCCGCCTTGCACTGGACCTGCCGTTCGATTCGAGAAATCGGTCATTCGATTGAACCTTTAGCGCTCTCTGTTTTAAACGAGCTGGAGCTGCTCGAAAGGAGTTTGAGCGATTCTGAAAAAGTAATACTTTTCCGGGAGCAGGGAGATCTCTATAACAAGCGTGGGAAATTTCCGTATGCAGCTGCAAGTTTCCGGAAAGCAATCGAGTTCGCCGGAGATGATGTTCTTCGTTTTCATCTTGGCCTCCTTCTTGTTGAGTGCCGGATTCTGCAAGAAGACATTCTTTCGGCGCAGCAAGATCTGATTCCGCTGACACCGCTTCTGCCTTTGATCAAAGAAGAATCGATTCTTTTTCGTTACTTTATTGCAAGAGGAGTGTGCGCGCATTATCGTGGCCCGCGAAGCGCGGAAGACTTTCAAAAAGCGTTTGCGTTTGCGGAATCGCTTGGAGAGGATGGGCTGCTCGCTCATGGATACCGGCGCTATGCGCATCTTTTGCTGAAGGAAGGTCAACTCCAGGAAGCTTCGAAACTTACACGAAAAGCGTTAAGGTACGCGAAATTGTCGGGCGATACAGAAGAGATGGGGCATTGCTACAAGATCTTTGCTTCGATTGCTTGGAGAAAATCGCGTCATGAGCACGCAGAAAAAATGATGAAAAAAAGCATTCACGCTTTTCAAAAAACGAAAAACGAGTTTGGCTGTGCCGGTGTATGGAATCTGCTGGGCAATGTGTATCTGGAAAGATATCGTTTTAATGAAGCCGTTCGATCTTTTGAGAAGGCGGTGGCTCTGTTCGGTCGACTCGACCATTCGAGGGAAGTGAGTCTCGCACAATTCAATATGGGTCTGGTTTATTTGGAACAAGGCCGTTTGAAAGACGCTGAGAAGATATTCCTGCGATGCCGCGCAATCGATAAAGCATCGGGGAACAAATGGTTCTACGCCTATGATCTTCGCGCTCTCGCGGTTTATTGTATTCTGCAGGGATATCCCCGCAAAGCAACGCGTTTGCTCAAAAGAACGATTCAGATCTGCGAAGAGTTGAAGGCCGATGGAGATATTCTTCAAACGAAAATGATTTTGCTCTTTCATGAGCTCGATCAGGGAAATTACCGCGACGCTCACTCACGGGTTAGTTTCCTGGAGCAGAGACTTCCTGAATTAAGCGAACCATTGACCGAAGCGGAGATTCACCATCTTCTTGCCTATTATTACGGGTTCTTAAATGAGACAACCAAAGCAAAAACGCATCTGAAGAAGTCCCTTTCTATCGGCCGCAAAATTCAACATTACAAACTCATTGGGAAGAACCTGATCCTCAGCCTGATCTTTCGGAATGCAGCGCCGCGACAGGATGATCCTGATCTTCGGAAAGCCATCTCCCATTTCAAGAAAAGCAAAAATCACCTGGAGTTTGCAGATTATCTATTGAAGTTTTACCAGGCATATCCTGTTCTTCTGAAAGAAAAGTTTCATTTAAAGAAGCTTCACTGGATGGAGTCTCTCTATCGCAAGTTGCATATCAGGCCGCGGCTGAGCGCGGTTCGAAACCTCCATCATTTCCTTTCTTCACGGGATTCAAGCGAACCGGTTTATGACTGGTGGCGAACTGTGCTTGCATTATTAGAGCGTCCCGGGGAACTTCAATCAAAACTCATGGCCGTACTCAAGGAACTGGGCAATGAGCTTCATTCTTCCTACAATCAGGTTCAATATTTAACCGATTCGGGGACGTTCGATCGCATCCTCTACACGGATGCTCCCATTACGAATACTGTAGAAGAGTTGCCGGCGAAAATTTTTGACCGGTTACTGCGACGGCATCAGACATTGTGTGTTGATGTCCGTTCGGAGCCGGAGCTGTCAGCTAATCCGTGGGTGATTTTAAACGAGGTCCGGTCTATTTTGGCTATTCCTTTTTCGCGGAAGGATCAATTCCTCGGTTTATGGTATTTCGAAAGAAGAAGGGACGCTCCTGTTTTTTCCTCGCGAGATTTGCAGAAGGCGGCATTCTTTTCTATGGTTTGTTCCCCTTTATTGGAAAAGGCGATCGATCAGGAAGTCTCGCGGCAGATTCCGGGCTCCGCGCACGGTTTTGAGGATTGGATCGGCATAAGTAAAGGAACACTCGATCTGGCACGGCTTGTCGAAAAGGTGGCGCCTCTCGATGTTTCTGTGCTGATTCTTGGCGAGAGCGGCACCGGAAAAGAGCTTGTCGCGCGCAATATACATCGCAATAGCAAAAGGGCAGTAGGTCCATTTGTTGCGTTGAATTGCAGCGCGATTCCTGAGACGCTGATTGAAAGTGAGCTGTTCGGCCATTCGCGAGGCGCGTTCACCGGGGCCGTTGCCGCTAAAGCCGGATCGGTGGAGCGGGCACACAGTGGAACTCTATTTCTGGATGAAATTGGCGATTTGAGCGCTGCAGCTCAGGCCAAACTTTTACGGGTTGTTCAAGAGCGTGAAGTGCAGCGTTTAGGAGAAACATCCGTTCGCAAAGTGAACGTCCGTTTTCTTTTTGCAACACATAAGAACCTTGAAAGATTGGTCAGAGACGGAGCTTATCGTGAGGATCTCTTCTACAGAATCAATGGATATACACTGACTGTCCCTCCTTTGCGGGAAAGAAGGGAAGACATTCCGTTGCTGGTGAGATACTTCGCGGAGAAGTATTCTCAGGCTTTTGGCAAACAGGACATCCGGTTTTCGAACTCGGCGATGAAAGCTTTGTGCGATTATCGCTGGCCCGGAAACGTTCGTGAAATGGAGAATCTCATTCAAACCGTGCTTGTGAATTCCGATTCAGGAAGTGTCGTAGAAGCGGAATTGCTCCCTCGTTCTCTGAAGACGCTCAACGTGACGGAAAAAATCAGAGGTTTAAGTTTGGAGGAAGGCCGGGAGGAGTTCGACCGGGAGTTTGTTCTTCAGGCGTTGAACAAGAATAACTGGAACAAATCCAGGACCGCAAAAGAACTGCGAGTCACACGCCAGGGCCTGATCAATATGATTCAACGCCTGCGATTACAGAAGTAGCACAGGCGTCTCGCCTGTGGAGCTTCACAGGCGAGACGCCTGTGCTACTTTGCCTTCGTTTATAATAAAGGGTGCTTGAGACAATTATCTGTCATCGTCGTATTGGTTGTATTTTCTTTTTTTGCCTGCGGCAATCGATCTGAAGAGAAGCCTAGCTCGATCAACATTTCGGTTCCCTATGAATTAGATGTTCTGGATCCTCATGCCAAAACAAGGGTCAGTAACTACGCTATTTCCTCAAATTTCTATGAACCTCTGGTCGGAACAGATGAGACAAACAAGATCCTCCCCCGGTTGGCGAAAAGTTGGGAAAATCCTGACGCCTATACGTGGGTGTTTCATTTGCAACCGAACGTCCGTTTTCATGATGGAAAGATAATGGATGCCGGAGATGTCCTTTACACTTTCGAACGTCTGGCTACGGACAATAATCTCGAAGTGGGGTCCTATCTCAACGATGTCCAGCAAGTAGAGGCGTTAAGTTCGACAACTATCCAGGTTCGCACAAAGACTCCGCTCGCCATTTTTTTAAACAAGCTGAATAACGTTTTGATTGTGTCGCGCGGCTCCAGTCCGCTGGTGAATACGACGGTCAATGGCACCGGGCCCTATCGCCTGACTAAATGGACCCCGGGCAAGATCATCCGAATGGTAAGAAACAATGATTATTGGGGGAACAAACCCTCAATTCAAGATGTTACTTATTTTTTGAATCGAACTCCTCAACTCGCAGTCAGCGATCTGGTGGCAGGAAGGAGCCAGTTCGTTCAGTACGACTCTAAAAAATTAGAACCCGTAATTCGAAGTCTCGGGAAGTATCAGGTGATGCGCCAGGATAATTATTTCTTGAAATATTTAAGTTACGACGTTTCCCGTTCTGTGACTCCCTACAGCGATTCGAAATCGAATCCGTTTAAGAATCCTTTGGTAAGAAAAGCAATTCACAGGGGAATCAATCGTGAGCATTTGATTGGAAAGCTTCCCACTTTTGCTGTTCCGGCCTTTCAGCCTGTTCCTCCATTTGTTTTCGGACATAACCCGGATATCCGTGCGCCCTCCCATGACATTGACGAAGCGAAGAAGCTTCTGGTTCAGGCCGGTTACGCAAATGGTTTTGGTGTGACTCTTTTTGTAAGGCAGATTCTTGAAGAAACGGGGACATTGATTCAGGAACAGCTGGCGAATATCGGTATTCAGGCACGCACAAAGGTCTTTCCGGACACCGAATTTTTCAAAATGCTGGACAATCAGGATTTTTCATTCTTTCTTTCACGCGTCGGCGCGACCGTGGGGGATGCAAGTGATATTCTGGAGCCGCAATTACATTCGCGCAGCTCGCATCCGGGATATGGCGTGCGAAACTACATCGGTTACAGTAACGAAAAAGTCGATAAAGCGATCGATGAAAGCGCCCAGATCCTGAAACTGGAGGATCGCCGGAAAGCGCTTGAGGGAATCATGCAAACTCTGATGGAAGACTTGCCATGGATTCCGCTTTATATCGATCAGGATGTTTATGCGCTGCACAGAAGTTATCACTGGAAACCCAGACATGATAGCCTTGTGTTTGCGTTCGAAATTTCGGTTCACCAAAATTGAACCTTTTGAACCCTTGAACGTTTGAACCTTTGAACTCTTGAACCTTCAACTGCTCTCTCGTCGGCTGATTTTGTTGCTTCCTCTATCTCTGGCTATTCTGACGATTGTTTTCTCTTTCCTTCGCATCCTTCCGGGGGATCCCGTTGAGGCAATGTTGGGAGAAGGGGCCCAGCAAGCCGACGTAGAATCGATGCGCGAACAACTTTTGCTGGATCAACCTTTATGGCGTCAATATGTGCTCTATCTCTGGAATGTGCTTCACGGAGATTTTGGCAGCTCCTGGTCTTTTCAGATGCCAGTGACGGAGCTGATCCTTTCCCGTTTTCCGGCGACTGTTGAGATGGCTGTGGCGGGCATGTTGATAGCGCTCATGATTGCCTTTCCTCTGGGTATTCTTGCGGCCAAACATCCGAACACCTGGACAGATCGCGTTACTACAATATTCGCAGTGAGCGGCGCAGCCATTCCACATTTCTGGCTCGGTCCGCTTTTCATTCTTTTGTTTTCCATTACGATCGGCTGGTTCCCCGTGTCGGGCAGAGGCAGCCTCGCGCATCTGGTCTTGCCCGCGTTAACGCTGGGCACTGCTCTGGCAGCCATCCTGATGCGAATGCTCCGTTCCAGCCTACTAGAAGAGCTCAGAGCGGATTACATCAGAACAGCGCGCGCGAAGGGAGCGAGTGAAATGCGGATCCTGTTTGGTCATGCGATTCGAAATGCGCTTCTCCCTGTTGTTACATTGCTCGCGCTGCAATTCGGAAGTTTGCTGACCGGCGCAGTGATCACGGAAACCATCTTTTCCTGGCCTGGACTGGGACGCCTTTTGATTCAAGCGATTTTTTCGCGTGATTATCCGCTGGTGCAGGGTTGCGTCCTGATTTTTGCAATGCTTTATCTGTTCGCGAATCTCATTGCTGATTTATTGTATGGAGTACTCGATCCGAGAATTCAGAACTAAAAAATTCCGCAGGCGAGACGCCCGCGCTACAAGGAGTAACTATGATTCGAGCGTTTGGTGATAAGATTCCGCAAATCCACGAGACAGCATTTATTGAAGAGAGCGCGCAAATCATTGGTGATGTGGTGATCGGGCCCCATTCCAGCGTCTGGTTCAATACAACAATACGCGGAGATGTTTACCACATTCGAATCGGGTCGTACACGAACATTCAAGATAATTCGGTCCTTCATGTGACGCGCGGAACGCACGCAACGATTCTGGAAGACTACGTCACGGTCGGCCACAGTGTGACGCTTCATGGTTGTCATATTCACTCGAACAACCTGCTCGGAATCGGCAGCATCATCCTGGATGATGTGGTGATAGAAGAGAATTGCCTGATTGCGGCAGGCGCATTACTGGCCCCTGGAACCAGGGTTCCATCGCGTAGTTTGATGATGGGGGTTCCTGCAAAGAAGGTGCGTGATGTAACGGATCAAGAAGTCGCACGCATCCGGCAACAC
>JAKEFK010000336.1 GCA_022616075.1 bacterium | reverse complement strand
CGAGTTTCGACTTCTTTGGCTGAAGCCACATATTCACGAAGCATCCGTTGACGGCTTAGACTCAGACAATCCCATTTTGCTTTGGCTTCGTCATCCTGTGAGAGGAGTTGTGTGAGCTCTTCCGGTAATCGCTCGGATGCGACGCGTAGAACCAACCCAACCCGGGATCCTGTATCGATGCCTGCTCTACGGCAAAGCTCCTGCGGGAGGTCGATGAACCAACGATCGGCATCCCAACGTTTCAAGCTTCGTCTCCCTGTGTCAATGCCATTCATTGAACCTTCTACTACTGTTGTCCGGCTGAGTTTCCATTGGACCAGCAAATTCGCAGGCAGGACCACGAATCTCGGCATTGCCGGATGTTTTCGTTCCACAATGCAATCAAACTCTACATCGCTCGCTTCATCCAAATCGTCTTCCATCTTAAGTCCGTCCCTTTAATGTTCACTTTCTCTTAATATGGCAGATCTTACCCTTTGCGACAAACCGCGGCTTGACATCCTACCCATAGGGATGTACGATCTTACTACAGATTGTAGTAGATAAGACCAATATGCGAGAAAGTGCGGCTGCAATCAAAAAGGTTTGCATGATTTTGATTGTTCCTACAATTCTTATCGCCTGGTCATGGTCAGTTCCGGAATCCAATGCAGCGGATTCTCCTTTAGCAAACGGGAAAGCGATTGAGTTTAAGGCCAGCAAGCTGGATGGAAGTTCCTTTGATGCCGGTTCGCTGAAAGGAAAGATCGTATTGCTGGACTTCTGGGCAGTCGGGAGGAATTACGCCAGTTTCCAAAAGGAGAGAGCCTATGAAGAAGTTTGGTCTTTTTCTCGTACTGATCTTCCTCTGCTCATCAACACAGGCTGTTGATATTAAGGAATGCGTGTTCGTTGAAATTGCAAACCGGTACAAGGAGGCATTCAACGGTATCGATTTCAAAAAAGTTCAGACTCTTTGGAGTCCTGAGCTAATGGAAAAACTTGAAGGAGAAACGGAAGACGAGAAAAAGGTAGAGTTCGAGCGAAAGGTCAGTTTAGTAATGGAACACCTGGGGAAAATGACGAAAGTGGAACTCGCAGAACTGGATCCGCCTGATGGCGCTTTCTTCACGGCCCACTTTGAGCGGGGAACGGCCGAACTTTTCTTTGTCCTAAACGAAAAGCATCAGGCAACGGAGATCAGCCTTCGAGTGACTGGACATAGTAGTTGTTCGGAAGAGGACCCACCTGAGCCAGAAGACCAGTCAGATGAATGATGAATGATTCCAGGGAACGGCATAATGAGAAGAATCAGAGACTGTGGAGAAAATTTCCGGTAATTCTTCGTTCGGTCCTGATTGGATTTATTGTCCTGTTTGCCGGGATCATTCCATGGTCAAAGTTGGCCGAAACAAACCTGAAGATTGGCTCCTCTTTGCCATGGACATTCTTTGTCGCACTTTTCTATCTTATTTTTTACTGGAAGTACTTGAACGGTTGGGGAAGGCCTCAGTCCACTGCGCAGATCCGCCGACAGTTCTTTCGCGCTAACGTCGTACGTGGCCCTATACTCCTTTGGTCAGCGCTTGCAGGCGGGTTTCTAGCATTCACTCTTATCGGCCTGCAGTTTTTGGGATGGATGTTCGGATCGGCTCCGAGTTCTAAACTTGAGGAATTCGCCACGCTCCGTTCTTACCCCTTTTGGACGGTTGTGCCGTTGCTTTTGATGGGCTCGGTGTTTGCTGGTGTTGCTGAAGAGGCGGCGTTTAGAGGCTATATGCAGGTCCCGATCGAAAAGCATCACAGTCCGAGAACTGCCATAGCAGTCGTTGCGTTCTTCTTTTCAGTGGCGCATTTTCCTTCCCTTCCTGCATTTCCAGTCTTCTACGTGGCGGCTGTCGGTTGGAGCCTTTTAGCCTATTTCTCCAATTCAATCTTGCCCGGCATGGTTCTCCACGCTGCTGTCGATGTCATCACATGGATATGGGTGTGGGTAAACCTCGAGACAGTGCGAAGCCTTACCTCAATTGACGTTCACAGTGGCGCAAATTCGGTCATGATACTCGGTTTCGTACTCACGGCCGCAATAGCTATCGCATCTGTTCTCAGTTTCCAGAAGCTGTACGCGGTATCATCTCGGCAACTGCGACAAGCGGCCAACCGGACATAATCAAACAAGATTGAGAGAAGTAGCATATGAAGAAGAAAACACAGATTCTAAAAGCAAACAAACTGAGATCCTTGCATCACGGTTCTCGGATTCTGATTTTGCCGAACATCTGGGACCCGCTGGGAGCCCGCATGCTTCAGTTTCACGGTTATCCCGCGGTTGCCACGGCCAGTACTGCGGTGGCATTTTCGCTGGGATGTGATGACGGTCAGAAGATCGCGTTTGCGGCCATGTTGGACGCAATTCGCCCGGATCGACGTTTACCTGAGAGAACAACCGGTTCCCGAACCGGACAAATACAAAGAAACCCTTGAGCGGGCAAAGGCCTATCTGGAAGCCGGTGCCGACTGCATTTATCCAATTACCCTGGGAAATCTGGAGACACTCAAAAAGCTCAAGACGAAAACGAATGCCCCCATTAACGTCTATGCTCCCGCGTGTCGAGCTACAGCGCGTGAATTGCAAGAAGCTGGAATCGCCCGCATCAGCTTTGGACCGGCCGTGATCAAGGCAAGCTTGACCGTGATGCGAAAGATTGCAATAGAGCTTCAGGATTATGGTTCTTTCGATGTGTTCACAAAAGATATGATGTCAAGTGACGAAATCCGGCAGTACGTATGGGTCCTCCGCAGACTTGACACCGGCCATTTTATTCCATAAACTACTACGTATCGTAGTAGGTTGCGATGAAACGTAAGATTCCTCATTTCACTTTTGACCCGAACAAGAAGGGGCTGCAGAAGATCCTCGGCGAACTGGAAGCAGAAATCATGGAAGTTGTCTGGGAACGTGGAGAGGTTACTGTACGTCAGGTACAGGAAAGGCTTGAGCGCAAACGAGAAATCGCGTATACGACAGTAATGACGGTCATGTCCCGGTTGGCAGAAAAAGGGCTTCTACGGCAGATTCGCGACGGGATGGCTTTTTCCTATCGGCCGGCGTATTCAAAAGAGGAATTCACGGAAGGGAGTGTGAAGAAAATCCTCACAGAACTTCTTGAGGATTTCAGCGCTCCTGTGCTTCATCAATTTGTAAATTCTGTGCAAGAGTCCCAGCCGGAGAGAATGGAAGAGCTTGCGCGTCTGGTGGAATCAAAACGGAAGAAGGAAAATGTTTGACTGGTTGAGCCATTTGTATCTCAATTTGATTTAACAATTTGATTTTTTTTGCTATCAATTACTACAGAATGTAGTAGATATTTAGGAGGATAAAAAATGATTACAAACAAAATGCTATGGCCTGTTTTGGGTCTGCTGATTGCCATGACGGCCATTTTCTCTTGCGTTTACGCGGATAATCCGGACTGCTGTAACGGCTCTTCGAGCCAGGCCCAAACGGGAAAAAAGTGTGATGAGGATTGTACCAAGACTGTCGATGAATGCAGCCAAAGTATCTCAGCCAGTGATCAGGCAAAAGTAATGAAGACAATGAGCTACTATTGCTCAGCTTATCAAGCCTGCTCCGTTGACCGGGATTTGCGTGGAGCAACAGCTGCGGAGCTGGAGGAATACAAAAAGGAAAAGGCGCTGGATGGTAAAACGTTTACAGACCGGATTGCTCCGGATTTCCGGGCGGCTGGTTCGGATGGCTCAGTTGTTTCGCTTTCAGCGTTTCGCGGAAAACCGGTAGCTCTAGTCTTTCTTGCGGTGCACTGCAATCACAGCAAGGATACTCTCCCGATCCTGTCAGAACTGAAGAAAGAATATGAACCCCAGGGAATTGTGATCCTTCCAGTTTACGTTCACGATGGAGCTGTTGAAGACATCAAACAGTTTGCCGATTCCCTGAAACTAGACTTTCCTCTCCTGGTCGTAGGGAAAGAAATCTCAAAGGCGTACAAAAACCGCATGGTTCCAACTACCTTACTAATTGATAGTAGCGGCCACATCGTACGTCAATTCGTGGGATTCAAAAAACAGTCCGTTTTGGCAAGCGCTTTTGCTCAATTACTTCAAACAAATGAGCCAAAGCAAACTTCTACAGGG
This sequence comes from bacterium, assembly GCA_022616075.1. Classification (NCBI taxonomy): domain Bacteria; species bacterium. The sequence goes on along the minus strand of JAKEFK010000336.1, from coordinate 25,517 downwards.
AGATAAAAGGGATGAAAGACCTGCAGGAACTGGAAGAAATTCTGCTTAGCTGCTGGCCAAAACTAGACCGTCAGGAACAGATTCTATCGACACAGATCTACCGGTTGCTGGCTGTGGGCTCACCCGTTGGTGTGCAACAGTTAGCAGAGAGCCTCCAACTCTCGGAAGAGGAATTGCGCAGGATTTTACAAAGCTGGTGGGGTGTCTTTTATGATGGCAACGGAAAGATCAATTCTTACTGGGGACTCACGCTGCCCGTTACGAATCATCAGTTCCATGTGGAGGGGCGCAAGCTTCACACATGGTGCGCCTGGGATACGCTTTTCATTCCCCAGCTCATTGACAAACAAGCGAGCGTTGTCTCTATGTGCAAACAAAGCAACAGATTAAGCTGCGCGTTGGACCTGACGCTATCACCGCCACCGAACCTGAGGAGTTAGTAATTTCGTTTATGAAACCTGATGCAATGAAGATTCAAGAGAATGTAATCGCAAACTTCTGCCACTATGTCTACTTCTTTCGATCGGAAGAGGCAGGAATAGCCTGGACAACGCAAAATCCGGAAATTTTTCTTCTTTCTTTGAATGAAGCTTTCTTTTTGGCAAGAAGCAAGAACAAACATCAATACAATGAGTTCTTTTTGTAGATTGAAACTCCGTTTCTTCGGTGCGAGGATACAGAACGCAAACTTCGGTCCTGTTGCGGTATTGAGTTGAAAGAAGAATCTGCTGGCAAACCTTATTTTTTCGGGCTTGCCTTCCATGCAGCAAGATTGGCAAACTTTATTTTCAGTTGGCATACTTTTATTTTTTATTGGCCAACTTTATTTTACCGGTACATTTTTTCACAGCTTCTCCCCCCGGCCGAGCTCCGCGGACGAGACGTTCGCGCCACTTTGCTTACATCTTGTTGAAGAAAATCAGCACGCCGATGGTGACAAACGCCAGAGCCGCTACTTTCTTCAGGATCTTTTCCGGCACATAGCGGAGTAAAACGTCGCCGAACAAGACACCTAAAAGCGTTACAAGAACAAGCGCTGTCGCAGCGCCCGCAAAGACCCATACGGCGCTTTTCGTTTTTGATGTCAGTAAAATCACTGAAAGCTGAGTCTTATCCCCCAGCTCAGCCAGAAAAAGAGTCACAAACGTAAGGCAGAATACTTTCATGTTTCCTCTCTTTCACATTCACTTTTCTGTGAGATCTCGTCGTATTTCTTCCGACCAGACTTTCCGGTGGATTCATGACACAGAATGGTCAAGTCGGCGCGCAATCGGGTCAGCAAAACCGTGCAGTCCTCTGTGTGCGCATAATCCCCTGTGGATGAGGTATGTTCACGGCAACAGGGACAGCGTCCTTCAAGATGCGCGTCCGCGTCACCACATTCGCAATGATCCGGAAGTTTGTTGATTGCGTCGCAGAGTTGAATGGCTTCCTGGTAAATCTCGAGCCATAAATCTAAGAAATTTATTGGTGCTTCCATTAGAATCACCTCCTTATTCTGGAACCTTCAGAGTCAAGGCGAGCTTGCCTTTCAAATCGAAGTTCCAGCGCCAGATTGCGTAAATTGCCGGATAAACGATCAGCTCCAGCAAAAACGAAGTGAAGATTCCGCCAATCATGGGCGCAGCAATTCGTTTCATGACATCCGAACCGGCGCCGGTCGACCACATGATCGGAAGCAGTCCCATGAACATAACGGCAACGGTCATGAACTTTGGCCGCAGCCGCTTTACCGCGCCATATTCAATTGCTTCTTTCAAGTCTTCATAGCTCCGCATTTTTCCACGCTTCTTGAAATCTTCGAATGACAGATCAAGATACAGCAGCATGAAGACCGCTGTTTCCGCATCGACTCCCATGAGCGCAATGAGTCCGACCCAAACTCCGATGCTGATGTTGTAATTCAGCAGATACAAAAGCCAGATGGCTCCAACTGCTGAGAAGGGAACGGCGAGAAGGATGATCATGGTTTTGGCCATCGATTTTGTGTTGAAGTAAAGAAGCACGATGATAATGAAGAGAGTGAGAGGAACAACTATCATGAGTCTTTCCCGAACCCGTTGCATGTTTTCATACTGGCCACTCCAAACAAGGGAGTAGCCAACAGGAAGCTTGATTTTTGAAACAGCCTTCTTTGCCTCTGCGACATAGCTTCCAACATCGCGCCCGGATACATCCACGTAGACATATCCGTTCATGAGTCCATTTTCATCGCGGATCATGGAAGGACCTGACAACAGCTCCAGTTTTGCTATCTGTGCCATAGGAATTTGAGCTCCGCCCGGCGTAGTGAGTAGTGCTCTCTCCAGCCGGTCGATGCTGCTGCGATAATCGCGCGCATATCGAAGATTTACAGGATAACGTTCGCGTCCTTCGATTGTTGTCGTAATGTTTTCTCCACCAACAACTGTCATCAGAAAAGATTCTGCATCTTCAATGGAGAGACCGTAACGCGCGAGCTGATCCCGATCCAGTTTGAAATCCAGGAAGTATCCGCCTGCGGTGCGTTCCGCATAGACACTGCGAGTTCCAGGAACCTCTGTCAGCAATGATTCGATGTGCGATCCGATTTCTTCAATCTCTTGCAGATCGGAACCGTAAATCTTGATCCCAACAGGAGTTCGCACACCGGTTGTCAGCATATCGATGCGTGCTTTGATCGGCATCGTCCATGCGTTTGTTACGCCGGGGAACTGCAGCTCTCGATCCATCTCTGCAATCAAATCATCATAGGCTATATGATCCGGCCAAAAACGTTGAAGCACGCTTTTCAAAAAACCGGGAGCCCAATGTGAATACCAGGTATCGATCCTTCGCCATTCCGATTCCGGTTTCAGAACAATGACGGTCTCCATCATTGAAAAAGGCGCAGGATCCGTAGAAGTTTCAGCACGCCCCGCTTTTCCGAAAACACGGTCCACTTCTGGAAATCCCATGATGATCTGGTCCTGTGCCTGTAATAGACGGGATGCTTCCGTAATAGAAATCCCTGGGAGAGTCGTGGGCATGTAGAGCACCGTACCTTCGCGAAGAGGCGGCATGAATTCAGAACCGAGCTTGAAATAAATTGGCACACTGAGTGCGACGACCACTACAGCCGACGCAACGACACCCCACGGATGCCGTAGCACGAATTCCACAACCGGTCGATAGATTCTCATCAGAGGCCTGCTGATTGGATGTTTTTCCTCGCTGTGGATCTTTCCAACCAGGACCGCGTTGGCTGCTCTCGAGAGCCATCTCGGTGAAAATTGGAATGCTTGCATTCGCGTGAAAAGCAACCGCATCGCAGGATCCAGAGTGATTGCAAGGACTGCTGCGATCACCATCGAAAAATTCTTCATGAATGCCAGAGGCTTAAACAGCCTTCCTTCCTGACCTTCCAGGGTAAAAACAGGCATGAACGAAACAGCAATCACAAGCAACGCAAAAAAACTCGGACCACCCACTTCTTTTACAGCATCAATAATGACTCTTCTGTAATCACCCTGGCGCCCTGCAGCTTCCCAGTGCTCGAGTTTTTTGTGTGTTTGTTCAACAACAACGATCGCCGCATCAATCATCGCTCCGATGGCTATGGCAATGCCTCCCAGAGACATGATGTTGGAGGTGAGCTTCATTCCGTACATTGGAATGAAAGAGATGATGATTGCAATCGGGATCGTAATGATGGGAATCGTTGCGCTTGGAATGTGCCATAAGAAAATCAAAATGACAATGCTCACGATCAACAATTCTTCCGTAAGAGTACCTTTGAGAGTTTCAATGGAATGATGGATCAACTCCGACCGGTCATATGTGGTGACGATCTTGACTCCCTCCGGAAGAGTCGGCTCGATTTCTTTGATTTTGTTTTTGACACGGTCAATCACATGTAACGCATTTTCGCCGTAACGCATCACAACGATTCCGCCGACTGCGTCCCCTTTTCCATCCAGATCGGCCACACCGCGGCGAATGTCCGGTCCGAGGGTTACGGAACCGAGATCACCAACGCGCACCGGTGTACCCGTTTCAGGGTTAGTCATAACGGCAATCTTTTCTATATCCTGCGCATTCTTTGCGTAACCTCTTCCACGAACCATGTATTCACGCTGCGAAAATTCCACCAATCGACCGCCGATGTCATTGTTGTTTTTTCGGATCTTTTCCATCACCATCTCAGCAGAAATTCCGTAGCCGGCCAGCTTGTTCGGATCAACGACAACCTGGTACTGACGCACGAAACCGCCAATCGGCGCCACTTCCGCTACACCCGGCACGCTTTGCAAGTAGTAGCGCAAGTACCAGTCCTGATAGCTTCGCAGATCTGCCAGACTCTGTTTTCCAGTCGTATCCACAAGAGCGTACTGAAACACCCAGCCAACTGCAGTTGCATCAGGCCCAAGTTCCGTGCGAACGCCTTCAGGCAGCACAGGAGTAATCTTGCTCAGATATTCAAGCGTTCTGGATCGAGCCCAGTAGATGTCCGTATCGTCTTCAAAAATGATGTAGACGTATGAATATCCAAAATCAGAAAAACCGCGAATCGCCTTCACCTTTGGGGCGCCAAGCAGTGCGGTGATGATCGGGTAAGTTACCTGATCCTCCATAATGTCGGGACTCCGGTCCCAGCGGGAATACACGATGACCTGCGTGTCGGATAGATCCGGCAGCGCATCGAGAGGAACATTCTTCGTGCACCAGAACCCGATAAAAGTTGCGATTGCAACAAAAAGGAAAACAGCGGCCCGGTTATTCGCGCTGAACTCAATGATTTTGTTAATCATGATGAGCCTTTCCTTTCACTGGTAAAAATTTGGTAAGTTGATGGGACGGGTAAATGGATCCGCCATGATTCCGTAGAAAATCCTGTGCATCATTTTTGTTGCGAAATCCAAGAATGCCCGGTTTACAGCGGTCGTAGCACGCATGAAGTGCCGAATGAGGCTCGCGAACGAATTTCTGGACTTTCGAATCTTGCATGCAGGGCGAGATATCAGAACCTACGACATAGAAGGCTGTTCTATGCTCCATCCTTGTATCGGTCAAAAAATCGGTTGCTGCCAGAATCTCCACGTTCTTTGTCTGCGCCTGGTATGTGAGCGCGCAGGCCATGCAGCAAGTCTGCATCGGGATCGAGTTGTGTTTGATGGAGACTTGCATTCCCCGATGAACATCGCGTTCACACAGCGGGCATTGCTCAGCTCTTCTGCTGCAGGAGAGGAGCAAGATGAAGCAAACAAGCAATATCAACCCTCTACCTCGCCCCTTAATAAGAGGGGAGAATCCTTGTTCAACAGACTCTAACCGCGTTACATTAGGTTTCATAGCGCCCTCCTTACTGTCCGTGTTTGTGTTCCGCGCCCTTCATGCTTTGGAGTGCGCTTTTTAACTGGCTTTCGGAATCGATCAAGAAGTTTCCGGACGCCACAATTTTTTCGCCGGGCTTCAGACCGTTCGTTACAACCACTTGATTTTCGAGGTATTCGCCAAGCTCAACTCGCCGGGGTTCGAATTCACCTTCCGATTTCTGCACAAACACGATCTTCTGATCTCCTGAGTCAAGAACGGCGTCCACTGGAATTACAAGCCCCGAAGAATGTCCGGTATCCAGTTCAACGTTGGCGAACGTTCCGGGCTTCAAGCCGTAGTCCGCGTTAGGAAATTCGACACGCGCTTTGAGTGTTCGGGTCATGCTGTTTAGATCGGGGTAGATGTAAGCGACCGATCCTTCATAACGGCGACCTGGATTGTAGGAAAGCGTCATTGTTGCTTTCTGGCCGGCGTGTACGCGTGAGGCTTCGTACTCGTAAATGTCCGCGATGAGCCAAATTGTTGACAGGTCCGCGATGGAATAGGCTTCGGTTTGATAGTCGATTCGCATTTTTTCAAATACGTTTTTTGTCAGCACAAAACCGGATGCAGGCGAATAGAATGTGATGCTTGTGATCGGCTTGCCGGTTTCTTCCAGTTTTCTGATCTGCTGATCAGAGACATCCCACAGCTTCAAACGGCGGTAAGCCGATTCTCGCAGCGCATTTGCTCCGCCCGAAACATCCCCGAATTCACTCCCTTTGAGATTCCGTTCCGCCTTCAACGCGAGCAAGTATTCCTGCTGCGTTGCAACGAGCTCGGGACTGTAAATGGAAAATAACGGTTGCCCCTTTCTTACCAATTTTCCCGTGTAATCAACATGGATTTTGTCAATCCAGCCTTCGATCTTGCTATGGATCTTCGCCACCTTCGTTTCGTCATATTGAAGCGTTCCAACGGTGCGAATGTTTTTCATCACATGACCGTCGCTCACTTCCACAACCTTGAGATTGATCAGCTGCCGTTTGCGCCCCGTTAACCGGACCATACCTGCTGACGAAGTTTTCGTATTCTCATCTTCCGCGTACACAGGAGTCAGTTGCATTCCGCAATCGGGAGCGATTCCAGGTTTATCGGATCGGTAGGTTGGATGCATTGGATCGACCCAGTACAGAATTTCGGGTGTCTTCTTTTCGTCAGCGGCAGCTCGTGAATTGGTGGGTGTGTTGTTTTCGGCCTTTGCGAAAATCAGATAAATGGTGGCCGCCGTGGCGAAAACCAATAAGAGAATGAATGCTGTTTTCTTATTCATGGTGACTCTCTCCTTTTGCCTGTGAAACTGCTGCGACAGGACGTCCCAAAATACGCTCCAGACGCGCGATTGCAGTTTCGTGTCTGGATAATTCTGCGTAACGGTTCATCCGGTATTCGAGCAACGTCATGAAGTTGCTCATGGTTGTGAGGAAATCCGACTTACCGACTTGATACGTGGCAAGTGATGATTCCAACGCAAGGTTGGATTGCGGCAGCACCGCCTGGTCATAGAGCCTCAACAACTTCTCAGAAGCTTGAATCTGCAGAAACTGATTTCTGATGCTGAAAGCGATCTCCAGCTGCATCGATCTCAGCTCCTTTTGAGTCCGTGTGAGATTGTGAGAGGCTTCTGCAACTCCGTACGCTTGTTTGGTTTTGTAAAAGATGGGAATCCGAAGTCCGAATTCTATTTCCCACATGTCCGGGAAATTCGGACTGGTTGCATACTCAACAGAAGTCATAAAATCGGGCCGAAACTGCTTTTTTGCCAGCTCCAGGTTTTTTTGTTCGCGCGACACCATCGCTTCTCCTGATCGGATCTGCGGTGCGTCGGTGATAAATTCGGATTCAAGAGTCTCGGCCGGCAGAACGAATTTCGTCTGCGTGACTTCAGCCGGATTTGGTAAAGGAGAATCAACGGGACGGTTTATCAAACGATTGATTTCAGCGGCCGCCGTCGCTCGTTCCTGCTGCATCGAAGTGATTCGTTGGTCCATAATCGAGATTTCCAGTTGTGAACGAAGCACATCCTGCTGGATCCCTTCACCAACACCGTACCGGGCGCGCGCTATCTCTTCAAAATGCTTGAGCAGCTTGAGACTGTCATTCAATATTTGAATCGATCGATCAACCCGGAAGTATTCGTAATACGCTTCCTTTAAGTTCGAGATGACTTTCCACCGGACTGTTTCTATATCTACTTTCGCGGCATCGGCTTCTTTTTGGGCCATCTCACCTGAAAGACGAAGCTTGCCCGGGAAAGGAAATTCCTGTTTCCACATCACACCGATGGAGCTGAGAGGGTCTTTTCCCAGTTCAGTAAAAGGAGCCGGATTTCCGCTACCGTTCCGGCTCACAAAAGAAAGAACAGGATCCGGAAGCGTCCTCATCTGGCTCGGCCGCACCTGCGCTGCCTCGTACCGGCTTTCTGCCGCCTGAATATCGGGATTGTTCCTTACGAGCGCAGAAACAAGCTGTTCAAGCGATATCGTCTCCGGTTCGGCTGAAGCTGAAAGTGCGACCAGTGATATTGCGATGATTGAACTTTTCAAAAACGAGATCATAACTACTCCATATTTCTTGGGTTTTGCGGCGAGAGAATTGCCGCGTGACTGAACAAAGGGAATAGGAGTAGATTACAGACGCAGAACGGTCAGTGATGCGAGTTGATCAGCTATGGACCGGTAAAGAAGGGGAGAATCGCAGCTATGAGAATGAATCGTATGTAGTGTTTGTGTCTCTACGAGACTCAATGTTTGAAGCAAACTTAAAGTTGTAAGGATGTGAAACTGCTGAACTGGAATTGCATCGTTATCACAGCAAGAATGTAAGTTCTGATTTACAGGAGAAGCCGGTTCATTGTGGCAATCCGATTCTACTTTCGGTTGTGTTGCTGCTTCCATATAAGGACAAAACATCAACATGAGCAGCACGAGACTTGTTAGAAAACCAAGACGCTTTCGTACTTTCATGCTCATCTCTACCATCTCAGGTCCAGAGCAAGCGGCGTGCCATATGTTTTCCAAGCATATTCTGAGTAGGAAACTGACGAGTTGTCAGAATTTGCGACAATGCGTCCAGGACGACTCAGGAATGCACATCGAATCCAGCTTGTCTTGCTGCTTCGAGCAGGCCGGAATCAAAGCAAACAAAATTTTTGCCTTTGGGATGCTCCTTACACCAGACGAGGGCCGCTCCAAGCTGTAGAGAATCCCCAGAGCGGATTCTGTAGCGATCGCAACAATCCTCAGCAAGTTCTCGAACTCGACCCACAGGCAGAACTTCTCGCCATCTCAAACGAAATTCTGCAACGTACAAAAGCGCTTTTTGTACATTTTCAGCAGTCATACGGGTTTCATGAAGCAGTCGCATAAAAGTAGACCTTATCTCCACAGGTGTTCCCCACCAAATAACGATCTCAGGATATTTGCGAACGTAGTCACGGGATTGAACCGAAAACTGATCACGACAGAATAAAGGAAGAAGAGCGCTGGTATCCCAAAAAGCGGTCTTAATCTGTCTCACTGCGATCCATAGTGAGCGCATCCAGAGAAGAACCTTCTTTGATCTCCGGTTTCCTTGCAGATAAGAACCGCTTCAAGTACGAAGCTGTAACCTGTTTTGCCGGAAGCCTCAGCTTACCCTGTATCACAAGTTCCCATTCGTCCGGATCCTGTTTGTTAGAGTCCAGCGGGAGCAATCTTGCCACTGGCTTTTTCCGGTTCACCACGATCAATTCCTCACCGTTTTCAACTTCATCAAGGTAGGAACTCAATTTGTCTTTTAATTCAGCTACGTTCACCGTTTTCATAATGGCTACATTACCACAATATTATCCATTATATAGCTACATGGCTATAATGCCAGCGTGCTCATTGCTATTTGGCTATATCGGGGAGGGGGCACTGTCGTGCAGCAGCTCAAACAGATTCATTCCATTGGAAAAGTTTGCCGATAAAATCGAGTTTATCGAGAGCTTCCAGGCGGAGAATATGTTTTTCGCCAGGGAGAATCGGCGCAAGAGTTCTTTCTAATCCTGAATGGATCTGTTGAGATTGAGCTTTTTTCAGCTATGGGAGGCCCTGTCGTGCTGGAAAAAATCGGAAACGGTTCTGTCTTGGGCTGGTCCTGGTTGATTTCGCCCTCTGTTGGCGCTTCGACGCGCGAACCATGGAACCCGTTGCAGCATTGAGAATAGATGCCCTGCGTTTGCGAAATCTGATGGACCGCGATCCGGAATTTGGTTATGAGATTCTTAAGCGCTTTCTAAAGATTGTTGGAGAACGTTTGGAATCGGAACGAACGAGACTGGTGGGCCTCTACGCATCTCATTCGTAGCATTGACGAACCCTGATTGCGAATAGTGATCTTTTAAGAGTTCGTTGCCTTATCTTGAGTGATCGTATGAATCCTTTGTCTGGTTGACCGGATAACTGCGCACTGCTTTTCAAGAATGGATTTAATTTGTCCTGGAAGATCAGTTTTCAAAGCATTCCGGTAGTGTTTTAGTGCTATGGACTCACCACGCTCGCATTCCAACGCAATAGCCCGATCACTTTGACTTTTCAACGCTAAACGGAGATTCATCCATCCACGGTGTAAGTTGCCGGCCATGGTTCCTTTTCTATCGGGCGTACCACCCAGGTGACGAACCACCGATTGCAATTCCGCAGCAAATACGGTCCGTTGTCTTGCGTAATCCTCCAAAAGGGCTCTGTAGAATCCGTATTCCATTGCGTTTGAAGCTTCCCAGTATCCTTTTTCCGCATCCTTACAGGTTTCAATCAAACCGTTTAAGACGGAAATAATCTTGTCATTAGGTTCCATGCTCGCCTCCGCCTAATGAAGAAAACTTAAGGTCAGATCTTCTTTGATTGTGTCACCATGTTTTGCCCGGGTCGTAATCGGCTGATCCTCTTGAACAAACCAGATTGCGTTTTTTGACGATAGGGTCCAATCCGGCAAATCTTTTAGTTTGTTCTGATACGGAGGATTATCTACAAAGGAAACTTCCACCAAATATGCGTCATTAATTACGTCGAGCTTGAGCCGGCCGATATAGAATTCAATAACGAGTGACATATTTAGCCCCCTTTCATAATTCGTCTGAATAGGCGAAGTTCGCTTCTGCTGGTTGATTCTCTTTCACAGTGATCGGTTGTTCTTTCGTTCCAAAATATTCATGCCACGAAACAAGGATGTATTTTCCGGGAGGAACATCTTCCAAAGTGTAATTCCCCTGTGAATCGACCTTGGCGAAGTATGGATGTGGCGTTACGATAACATATGCAGTCATCCAGTAATGCCCCGCTTCACAAATGAATTTCACGATGCCGGAAGCTCCAAGTTGCTGAAAGCTTTCCTTCCGTTGAGCAACCATCGCAATGTTGAAAAGAGTTTTGGCAGGATAGGTGACGCTATTCGGATAAATTACGAATTTCGTTCCGAACGGAAACCAAAAAGCATGAACACTGTGAAGAAGCTTATCGTCATTCGTGATTTTGATGCTGCTCATCGGAGGTACGAGTTGAACATGTGGTTGATAATCACAATGTGTTTGATGAAGAACTGGCGGATCAGCGGACAGAACAAAATCTTTTCCCGCAGAAATCTCCTTCAGAAAAACAACCGCGTTCTGCAAGCCACCATTGGGAGCAATTTCAACGGCTTGAATTTTGCGCGGCTCGACTCCACAAGAAGAAGAATCCCGATTCACTTCCAATTTGGGAACTTCCAGGCCCGGATTTGTATGGATGACTCGTCCCTTGACCCAACCCTTGAAGAGGAGTTTCGTCTCGCGGTATTTTGTTTCTTCAGCATGAATTGAAAACACGCTGAACGCCGCAAAAAGCAACATCAAATGAAAGACTTTGTGTTTCATAACATTTACCTCTGGAAGTATTCTTTGTGCAAGCATGATGCCATCAATTTCTCGGCGACGCCGGTTCATGGGAAAGACAAATTGTCAGTGTGCTGTCAGGTTGGCGGTTGAAAGAAATGGGAGGCACAAACGCGCCTCCCGTTTGAGGAAACAAGTTACCAATATTGATGATTCAGGTTACTCTTCGCGTTGGGTTACCAGTGAATAGAGATAGAACAGAATGCCGGTTAGTAGAAAAAGACCACCAACTATTGCAAAAAGAAGAAAGGCGGTGGGATGGGACCAATGCAAGGAGATCAGCTCTATCAGGAGTCCAATCAGGATCAATATTCCGGAGATTTGAATGCGGTGTTCCACCATCAACTTCATTTTGAGGGCTCCTTCCAGAAGGTGACTCCATTTAACTTGTCAACGTTATGTGCGACTTCGTGACAGCCGCTGCTCATGCAGGAGAGTTTGTTTGTCTTAATATTTGGAAGTCGTTGCGGCTCTTCATTGTGCGTGGCGCCTTCCTCAAATGATCTCGCTCCCAGATGACAGTGCAGACATTCCCTGTTGTTGTAGGGCTTATAAAGATGAATAGTTTTCGGTGCAGTTCCGAGATAATAGACGTAAACATGTCTCAGACCTCGCAGCTTGGCGTTAAGATCACCATAAAGTGTATAGTCGGTGTGGCATGTGTAACAGGCACTCTCGGGCGGGACCAGATGATTCTGAAAGTGAACTGCAGGGATGTGTTCGCTGTTATCTACTCGCAGACTTTTACCGTAAGGCTCCATCACATGGCAAGACAGACAGAATTGTGTCTTCTTTGATCGTTGCACATGTTCAGAGGTCCCCATCAAAACTGCAAGAACGGGGAAAATGAAAAGTGCGAGAAAGGCAAGGATCTTTCCCACTCGCATCACCGTAATGCCCGGTTTGATCACGATCAAACCGACCAACGCGATCGTGATCGAAATGATTGCTACTAGAATTGCCGCTGGAGTGATCAAAGGTTCGTCTCCTTGAACCGCGGGGCGAAAAGATTTTGCCCTTTGTTCAACGCTGGAGCTCAGCTTCTGTTGTACGATTCAAGTCTACTTTGTTTGCGCCTTTTTTAAAGTTTCCAGCCATTTCACCAGCGTTTCCAAATCTTCTTTTTTGCCGGTCCAGGCTTTCGAATGTTTTTTGTCGTTCTTTGTTTCTTCTTTATTCAAGTACTTGGTGATCCAGTCTGCTTTATGTTCTGATCCTACATTGGAAAGATCGGGTGCTTTGGAGCTGGCCAGCTTTTTGGTAATCGCCTGCGATTCAATGGAATGACAAGAATTGCATTTGTTTTCCATGAAAATCTTTTTTCCGGCTGGATCCTCAGCTCTGGCCGAGTTTACGAAAGCAGCAATGATTAGCAAGCATGTCAGGAAAATCATTTGGATCAATGTTTTGTTAGGCATTGTTTTCCTCCGTTCAATCAATGCGCTGAAGCAAGTCCTAAGCCATCATTGAAGTTGAATTGTGCCAGTTTCCTGAGAAGAGATTTTTTCAAGCTCCTCAAGAATCGACAGGTTGTCAAACCTGCAGTCAATTTGTCAAAAACAGGTAGAAAAAAAGGGAGGAGAGATCTCCTCCCTTAAAATTTAGATGGAACCGATGGGGGTCACAACATGAATGAGAGTTCGATTCGGAGATTTTGATCTTTGATCTTTGTTACATTCGCTTCTTCTTGTTTCTGATACTGCCATTCAATAACTACTCGCCCTCTCTGTTCCTGGAACAAGTTCACGCTGCAGCCCAGGACGAACACATCTGTATCCGTATTCAGTTCTAAAGTCGGAGTGGACTTGCCGTCGTGAGTAAAATGATCGTAGCGGGCAAAGGGTACAATTCCGCGGTCTACATGTAACAGATAGTCTGCTTCTACATAAAAACCATTGCTCTCAACATCTGAAAGAAAGCCAGGTGCAGGAATGGAATCTTCATCCTTCCCCCTCACGTAGTTAGCAAGTAACCACAATCGATCAGTAGGATTGGAATTAAAAGTCAGACCAAGACGGTGGAAATCATCCTGATTTTGTTCCGGTACAACTGGATTGAGTGGGTCTTCCAGGTTTCCGTTGTGATAGAAGAACCCTATCATCGCTTTATCCATAACCGTGTAATCCCAGCTTGTGTAAAAGTCTTTAGCCGATTGACCTTTGTTCTCTACAACATTGGTAGGTGAATTTCCATTACCATTTGCTAATGCAAATACACCGTGCAGATCTCCATATTGCATGCCTGCTTCGACGCCATAATCCCGCTGCCGTGGTAGCCAATTGTTTTGAATGCCGCCGTTGGTTTTAACTGTGGCATTGTTGACAAGAAAATTTCGTGTTTCAGAAACTCGTCCTCCCGCGCCTTGCAGGTACCAAAGCTGCGAAGCGATTTGTCCTGCCCGCAGGGTGAAGTAATTGTTGTCACCTTTTGTGTACTGCAGATATGCTTCGGCTAACTTCGTCCGCCCACCATCCTTGAAAGTGTCTACATTGGTAGGATTTCCTTCTCGTTCATGTAAGTAGACTTCTGTGAAAAAGGAGAACTTGTCGGCAATCAATCCTCCACCGTAAAGCGCGAAAGCATGATGTTCAAACGTGACTTCTCCGATCTTGTTGTCAATGCTATCGGAATCGTTTCCATCATTGAATCGGACTTTAGAGTTCAAGGCCAGGTAGTCCTCCAGCCCTTTTGAACCTTCATCTTTCGCATAATGATGACCTCGTCTCATGAAATCGATTCCTTCGCGGGTCAATCGATATCCAACAGCATGGCACGTTCCACAAGACACGTTATACTTTCTTGCCCAAGCTGTAATGGATTGCGCATCCTGTGGAAACATCAATAGGATCGCAAAAAGAGCAAATGCACTCACTAAGAATGTTCTTGTTTTCATGATTTTTCCTCCATGGCGGGGAATTGCAAATCGAAAGCCAAGTAAGGTACATCGCCGTAAGTTATTGCATCTGAACTGCTAACCGCAGTAATTCGTAAGGAGATAGGTCGAAATACGGCGCAGTTCAAATGACGTTTTGTCAGTCGAATGTCCAATAGAACAGGAAAGGACGCTTAGTGAGCAGTGGTTTGAATTTTCCGGCTCGGCGCGAAATTCATCTGGAGAGGGCCAACGATCGCGCAGAACCGGACTAGAACACTCGGTTACACGCGAATCGTTATAACCGGGACTGGTGCTTGACTGATGACGTTGTAAGCAGTGGAGTCAAAAAATCTTGAAAATAGTTTTTGCCGTTTGGCTCCCATCAGGATCCAGCCATATTTTGCCGCTTCTGCTTCTTTCAAAATCTCCGGAGACGCATTGCCGAATTGAAGAATCGTCTCGATCGTCTCTGCATTTTTTGCTATTTGAAAACCAATTCGTTCAAGATCCTTTTTCCTTTCGTCAATTTGATAACTTGTTACAAGAACGGGATTCGCATCAAAAGACGAATTGAACATTTCATCTTTTATGTCTACTACGTGCATCATAGTCAACGACCCGTTCAGATCTCGAAGGATTTGACGCAGACGAATAAATCCACGCGCCGGCCAATTCAAGCTCGAAACCGGCAGTAGAACTTGATTTGATTCGATTTCACCGGGTGCACAACATTTCGGTGAAAGTGTAATCACGGGCACGGAAGAATGTCGAATGACACTTTCTGTGGTCGAACCAATCAGGCGATGCGCAGTACCACGTAGACCGCGCGTTCCCATTACGATCACGGATGATCCTAGCGTGGTTGCAAGGGCCGGGATTTTTTCGGCAGGCGAGCCGCTGCTTTGCATGCTCTCAAACGGGATGTTCAAGGGCGCAAGAAACGCTTTCATATCGCGGACAACAGCGGAATGATATTTATCGTAGTCGATTCCTACATCCACGATTGCCGGATATGGTTCCATCACATGGAGAATGGTAACTTGTCCCTCATAGCGCTTTGCCAGATATCGCGTCCACTGTAAGGCTTTGACCGAATCTTCGGAAAAATCAATCGGGCAAAGAATTTTATGAAATAGTTTCATGATCAGCCTCCGTTTCAAGACTATCTTGATCAACATTTATGCCAACAACTTTTTCGACGCTCCACCCTCCACCGACACATGACGAGCTGTCTCTGCAAAGACAAATTGTCGCAACGGTCGTTGAATCCTCCTCGTCGGAGGAGAGCATGGCATATTGATTGCTCCATTCGTCAGAAAGGAGGTTCGCATTCATGCAACGATTGAATCCAGCCGAGCTGGAGATTGACTTGTTTTGCAAAGGAATCCGCATTGATTCATCTTGCACGATCGGTGATGATGGACGGCTTTTCGCGCGCACTCGCGCCGGCCTGGGCAGCGGATTGGAACTCGTAATCCCAGGAAATCTGAAAGACATCTGGCTGAATGTGCCGGTCGAAGAAGATTTTGCTCTGCAATCCCCTTACTTATTGATAAAGCGCATAAAGGGATACGTTATCTCGGATAACCGGAATGGTTATGAATATCCCGTAATCATTCCTTCCGAGCCTTCCTGGTACATAAAAAAAACCAGCTCGGGTGTCCCTATGTATAGGATCGGAGTTCTTCAAGGCACCTATCTTGGGATCTATATCAACAATTCTTGTTCCTACTGGTTTTATGAACCCGCACTGAATTGCCGCTTCTGTACTTCGGGGTATAACGTGGGCGTGAATGAAGAAGCGCAGAAGAAAATTCAGGATGTGGTAGAAGTCGCGCGCGCTGCAAAAGAAGAATCGGGCGTAACTTTCCTTCATATCAATAGCGGCTTTCAAAATGACAAAGACCTGGACCTGGCCGGGCCCTATGTGAAAGCGATCAAAGAGCAGGTTGGATTACTGGTTGGAATTCAGATGGTCCCTACAGCAAACCTGTGGAAATACGATTGGTTGATTGATCTAGGCGTCAATCATTTTTCCTTTTGTTATGAATTTCATAATCCCGATTACTTTGCGCGATTGTGTCCGGGGAAGGAAAAAACGCTCGGACAGAGCAGTTTTTTTAGAGCCCTTGAATACACAGTGAACCGGTTGGGAAAGGGAAGTTGTTCCGGCGAAATCATAGCCGGTGTGGAGCCGCTGGAGGATACGATCAACGCCATTGATTACGTCACAGACATAGGGGCCTTTCCGACCGTTTGCATTTTCCGGCCAGTGATCGGATCCGATATGGAAAGTTATCCTTCTCCAAGATATGAGGATATGGTCGATATCATGCGGTATATGTATGAAAGGTGCCGCAAGAAAGGGATTCCTATCGGTATTGCTCCCAATATTGAAGTCAGTTTGATTGTTCAACCGGATGACGGGCGCTACCTGGTGCCCCGAAATCTTGCATTTCACTGGAATGAATGGATGTTGAAGTGGAAACGTCTCATTGCCTACGAATTCGTCTTCAAAAAAGAGCTGAAGCCGCGAGTTATTGTCGCCAATGAGAAGGACAGCAAGAAATACAGAACGAGCTGGTCTGATTCTACTCGATATACCTCGCTTGCATCTTCTCAGTCCGGAAAGGAAAACTTGACGCTACATACTTAAGGAGGCGTTTATGGAACTTCAAACAACATTGCAATCACTTTCAAGAATTCATTTTTTTGTTAAATTCCCGGTGCTTGCTTCCCTGTTTGCGGCGATCGAAGAACAGGGATTCATTGCAGCCCGACCCTGTGTGGATGGGGTCGAGTTTCGCTTTCTCAATGAAATACATGGCCTTCCCAACCGTTGTTATTTGAGAGTTTATTTCCCAACCGAAAGCAAATGCGTGCTTTTCTTTCACAAGAAAAGCTCGGTTCCTTTCAGTCATGACCGTTTTTCGTATGGTGGCGTCGTTATGGACATTCGCTCCACTGAGCGCTTTGATACGGAGGATGTAAAGGAATGGGTTCTGTTTCTAAAGAATGGAATGCCGCCGGATTTGCGCCCGAAGACATTGAAGAAAAGCATTCCTTACACGATTCCGGAGGATTGAACCATGAAGATGCCGGATCCCTATCGAATTAAAATGACGGAACCAATCCATCTGGTTTCGCGTTCGGAACGGGAAGCCGCATTGCGTGATGCCGAATACAATCTATTTCGTCTGCATTCCGATGTTGTATTTATCGATTTGTTGACGGATAGCGGTAACGGCTCCATGAGCGCAGAACAATGGGGGGCCATGATGACGGGAGATGAATCCTATGCGGGTTCACAAAGCTTCTATCGTCTCAGAGATGCCGTGCAGGAGATTTTCGGTTTCCCGTATGTGCTTCCGACGCACCAGGGACGCGCTGCCGAACATGTCTTTTTTTCATCAGAAGTAAAGGAAGCAGATGTAATCCCATCCAATGCTCATTTCGATACAACTCGCGCGAATCTCGAATGGTTGGGCGCCATGCCCATGGATTTACCGGCAGCCTGCGCGGGCAATCCAGACAGTGACTGCCTGTTCAAGGGGAACATGCACATTTCTCAGTTGGCGACCCTTTTGAAAGAGGAAGGGGACCACATTCCGTTTGTAATGCTGACAATCACAAATAATCGGGTTGCAGGCCAACCCGTATCTATGGAGAATGTTTCGCGCGTTTCCGAGCTCTGCAAACAATTTCAAAAAAAAATGATCATTGATTCCTGCCGGCATGCGGAAAACTCTTATCTAATACAGCAGAGAGATCCTGAATTGGCCGATCTTTCGATCAAAGAAATCTCACGAAAAATATTTTCCTTTGCAGATGGAATGTTAATGAGCGCCAAAAAGGACGGGCTTTGTAACATTGGGGGTCTAATCGCGATGCGCGACCGTGACCTCTACGAACGAGTGAACCAGTTGTTGATTTTAAAAGAGGGCTTTAGCACATACGGCGGGCTTGCGGGACGTGATCTGGCGGCAATGGCCGTAGGGCTGAACGAGGCCGTGCAGCAGGAATATCTTGCTCACAGGATCGGTCAAGCGGAATTCCTATTGAAACAATTGCAAGATCGGTCCATTCCTGTTTATACACCTGCCGGTGGTCATGCAGTTTATGTCGATGCGGGAATTTTCCTGGGTCGGAAGTTCAACTTTCCGGGACAGTCCCTTGCTGCTGCAGTCTTTCTGGAAGGGGGCGTACGTTCGTGCGATCTTGGCAGCAGTATGTTTGGCGGCTCGGGTTTCTCTCTGGAATTATTGAGATTGGCGATTCCGCGAAGGACCTACACAGAAAGTCATTTGACGTATGTTGCCGATGTTTTTGCCGAAATCGCCCGGCACAAGGACCGGATACCGGACCTGCACTGTATCTATAAATCGCCTTTGCTTGGCCACTTCACTGCACGGTTTGCAAATGCTCGGCAAGCGCATTGTGCCGAGGCCGGCGTTACAAATCGCTTTCCTTATTCTCCTGGAACCGGCTCCTCTTCTTTCTGATGATCTCGCCTGTAAAGTGTACGAGAGCTGACACCCAGGATTTGAGCTGCACGCTCTTTGTTGCCTCCCACCGATTCAAGAACTTTATCAATATAGATCCTTTCCATTTCTTTTAACGGCAAGAATGCTCCGCCGAAATCGAATTTTCCCTTACGAGTGCTGCGGTTCATTGGTATAAGATCGGTCGTCAAGATGGTCTCGCCCCGGCACAAAACGACAGCGCGCTCAACTGCGTTCTCAAGCTCTCGAACGTTTCCGCGCCACGGCGAATTCATCAAATAGGACATTGCCGCAGGCTCAAAGCCCGTGATTTTTTTGTTATTGAGTCGGACGTAATGTTTTAAAAAGTGTTGCGATAGTAAAGGAATATCTTCTCGACGATCCCGGAGCGGCGGCAGCAAAATCCGGATTACATTCAAGCGGTAGAAAAGATCTTCCCGGAAAGTTCCTTCGTCTATAGCTTTCTCCAGATCTTTGTTAGTTGCTGCAAAAATTCGCACATCCACTTTTCTGTTCTGAGTATGTCCAAGTGGACGGATCTCTCCATCCTGCAAGGTCCTCAGAATTTTTGCTTGAAGTCCCAACGGCATGCTGGAAATTTCATCCAGGAAGAGCGTCCCGCCATCTGCCACTTCGAAAAGCCCTTTTTTGGTACCTTTCGCGTCCGTAAATGCCCCTTTCACGTAACCGAATAATTCACTTTCCAAAAGCGTTTCGGGCAGGGCCGAACAGTTGATTGCAACGAATGGATGCGACGAACGCGGACTATTGAAATGCAGGGCCCGCGCGACGAGTTCCTTTCCAGTTCCGCTTTCCCCTTCAATCAACAAATTGGAATGGCTCGCTGCGACCTGTTTGATCAACTCGTAGAGCTGCTGCATTGCTTTGCTTTTTCCAAGAATGTTATGAAAGGAGTATTTTTCGTGCAGCTCCTCTTTCAGCATCTCGTTTTCTTCTGCCATCCATTTCTGGTCAACAGCTTTATCAACGATCGCTTTCAGGGTTTGCATTTTTAGAGGCTTGGGGATGAAATTGGTGGCGCCTTCTTTGATGGCTTCCACTGCTGTTTCGATCGATCCGAAGGCTGTGATCAGAATCACAGGTAAGTTCGGGCTGGCTGTACGAATCTGTCGCAGCAAAGTGAGTCCGTCCATTTCTTGCATTCTCAGATCGGTGATCACCACATCAAATTCTTCATCGGACAAATGCTCCAGGGCATCTTTCCCATTTGCCGCCTCTGTAATCTTGTATCCTTCTGAATGAAAGAAATCGACGATCAATTGACGCATTTCCCGATCGTCATCAACAAATAAAACCCGCTTCTTTTTCATTGCTAAACTCCTTTTGAGTTCTGCCATTGCAACATAGTTGCCACGACTTCATTTCGACGAAGCTACGCCTCTGGGTCGATGGTTGAATCTGACAGATTGTCATTATAGCAGGACAATCTGTCAAGGGAAGGCAGCTACAGTGACGACTATGAAGACAAGAGTTAAGGCGATTTCGGTTAATCCCACTTTGCGTAAGTTCAATTGGATTTGGTGAACCTGGATTCCCCAGATCGTACGGCCGATCACAGGCAAGAAGCCAACGATGACCAAGACCGGTATCAGGTGCAGAGAAAGGGAAACGATCAGTAGAATCATCAGTATTAGATGATAGGTGATGCATTTTCGAATCAGTTCTGCAGAATTCGGTTTTTTTGAAAAACGTCCAATCAGCATTTTCACGTAAAAAATACTGCTAATAAAGTAGAGTAAGCAGATCGCCCAAAGTAGAAGCGCTGTTTGATCCAAGTTTCCCCGGAGGACGTAATAAAGTGCAGGCGCGCTTCCGGTTAAATTCAAAATGCCCAGCATTTCCACGAACACCGTTTTGTCCGACTTCTTCGATATGAGGAACGTATGAACTGACAAGTATAGAATGGCTGCGAGTCCGATCGGCAGCAAAAGCCACAGCTGGTACAAGAGAATCAGCGCGGCTGAAGAGAGTAATGAAATGATAAGGTAGATTGCCAACCATCGAATGGCGCTCCGGCGCCGCAAATCTGCGTTATGTGATAGTGGATTGAGTCTGGCAAGAACCTCCAGGGGTTTGTGAGCAAAAAAAATTCCGGTAAGAGCTAGCAAAAGCCAAACTGCTTTCAGATTGAATTCTCCAAGAACAAAGGAGGTGATGATAAAAGGAGTGTATACCATTGCCCACGCGCCGTGTTCGCTGGGTATGAATATTTTGCGTCTCATTGGCATCTTATTTCACAAGCAGAACAGGAAGGGGAGAAAGCACTGCAATTTTGTAGCTGAGGGTTCCCCAGCTTTCGGCCGGGTCCACTTTGTGTGAACTGAGAACGATTAAATCCACCTCATCCTCTATTGCCGTCCGGATGATCTCTTCGGCACGTTTTCCGTAGATGAATTTCTCGATCACTGGAATGCCGTGCTCCCCAAATGTAGTTGCATACTGCTTCATTTTGTTTTTCGCCCTCTTTTCCAGTCTGTGATAGAACTGTTTCATTTCCTCTTCGGGAATGTTTTCCACTTTTTCAATCACATGAATCAAAATAACGGTTCCATGGCTCCACTTTGCCAATTGATACGTCCGGTCCAGCGCTGAAAGGTTCTTATCAGTAAAATCGACAGGAACTAGAATTCGTTTAAACATGGTTCCACCTCAATAAGTATCGAGCATAGTAAGTTGATCATACCGGCTCCGCTTGCTGTGGTTGGCCGTTTCGCTTCATCGCGGCCAGGTATTCATATATTTTCCATCTTTCCATTACATCTTGCTGTGCCAACTTGAGAAGATCTGCTGCGGCTCCAGGATTGCTGTGCTTCAGCATGGAATATCTGGTTTCGTCGTAAACGTATTTTTCCAGAGGTAAAGATGGAGGTTTGGAATCCAACTGCATTGGATTTTTACCTTCGCGAAGAAGCGCAGGATTGTACCGGAATAACGGCCAGTAACCGGTAAGGACTGCTGCCTTCTGTTGATCCATCCCACGAGCCATGTCATATCCATGAGCGATGCAATGGCTATACGCGATAATTAAGGAAGGTCCGTCGAACGCTTCCGCCTCCAGTAAAGTCTTTATCGTATGGGTATCGTTTCCGCCCATCGCAATGCGAGCAACATACACGTTATCGTAATTGATTGCCATCAGAGCAAGATCTTTTTTCGGACTTGTCTTTCCTGATGAGGCGAATTTTGCCACGGCAGCTCGCGGCGTAGCTTTTGAACTCTGTCCGCCTGTATTCGAGTAGACTTCGGTATCCAAAACAAGCAGGTTTACGTTTTCACCGGACGCGATGACATGATCAAGACCCCCATATCCGATGTCATATGCCCAGCCATCTCCCCCGATGATCCAAACACTTTTCTTGACAAGTGTGTCTACCACGGCGAGAAGATCATTTGACTCCTTCGAATTTAACGTTTGTAATTTTCGTTTCAGGGCCTTTACGCGTTCTCTTTGCAAATGGATATTCGTTTCCGTCGTTTGATCCGCATCCAGGATCTCTGCGGCTAATTCTTCACCGATAGATCCTGCAAGTTTTTGAACAAGTTCGGCGGCATATTCTGCTTGTTTGTTGAGTGCGAGTCTCATTCCGAGACCGAATTCAGCATTGTCTTCAAACAGGGAATTGGACCAGGCGGGACCAAGTCCTTCGCGATTTTTTGTCCACGGAGTCGTGGGGAGATTCCCTCCATATATAGAAGAGCAGCCGGTGGCATTGGCAATCAGGGCACGGTCACCAAATAACTGACTTACCAATTTGAGGTAAGGCGTTTCACCACAACCGGCGCATGCACCTGAAAATTCAAAGAGCGGTTCGAGAAGCTGCACATCCTTCACGTGGCCCTGGCTTAAGACCTGTCGATTCATGTCGGGCAATTTCAGGAAATATTCCCAGTTGGCCCGTTCGCGATCGCGAATAGGAGCCTGTGCTTCCATATTGATTGCTTTGTGTTTGACTTCCGTTTTGCTCTTTGCCGGACAAATTTCTACGCAAAGAGTGCATCCGGTGCAGTCTTCAGGGGCGACTTGCAGAGTGTATTTCCAATCACCGAATTCCCGCCAGCGTGCCGGCGCTGACTTGAACTCCGGCGGAGAATCGGAAAGTGTAGCCGGAGGAACGACTTTAGCCCGAATCGTTGCATGCGGACAAACCAGCACGCACTTTCCGCACTGGATGCAGATATCCTCATCCCAAACGGGAATTTGCTGAGTGATATTCCGTTTCTCCCATTGCGCAGTACCGGTTGGATAAGTCCCGTCTACGGGAAATGCGCTTACCGGGAGCTGATCACCCCTTGAAGCTATGATTTCAGCGGTGAACTTGCGCACAAATTCTGGTGCGCCTTCCGCAACCGGCGTGCGCAATACTGTCCTGGAAGTGATCGCCTCAGGGACGTTGACTTCATGCAGATTCTCTAACGCGCTGTCTACAGCCAGAAAGTTTTTTTCAACAAGATTTGTACCGCGACTTCCATACGTTTTTTCGATCGATCGTTTGATTGCGGCTACAGCTTCTGTTTTGGAAAGCAAGCCAAGTCCGTAACGACCTCCGATGATCCGCGGAAACGTTAAAAACGGGGCTGCATTCAACGCCAGTGCTTCGCTGACGGATGCCACTACATCCAGATACAGGGGCTCGCCAGAACTGCCAGGTTCTTTTGTGCGATCCAGAACCGCAATAGCACGCACTGTTGCAGGCAACGCGCTTACAAATCGCATTACGTCAAATGGTCGATACAACCGCACTTTCAGCAGACCGATCTTTTCGCCTTGCCCCATCTGACTTTCTACGAGTTCCTGCGCAGCTTCAGCTCCCGATCCCATCAGAATAATCACACGATCTGCGTCTGCGGCGCCGAAATAATCAAACAACCGGTAAGAACGTCCTGTTCGCTGAGTGAAAAGATCCATCACATTTTGCACAATCGTTGGACAGGCAAGATAAAAAGGATTCACCGTTTCGCGAGCCTGGAAATGTACATCGGGATTTTGCGCTGTTCCGCGAATGAATGGATGATCGGGTGAAAGTGCGCGCGCTCGATGAGCCTGAATCAGAGCCGGTTTTATTAAGGAACGAATATCATCCAGACTAATCTGTTCGATTTTCTGAATCTCATGCGAGGTTCTAAATCCATCAAAGAAGTGCAAAAAAGGAACACGCGACTCCAGAGTGGCCGCTTGCGCAATCAAAGCAAAGTCCATTGCCTCTTGAACTGAGTCGACGCGAGCATTGCAAATCCGGTTGCGCGCGCGGCCATCACATCGCTGTGATCACCAAATATTGAGAGCGCTTGAGTTGCAAGTGAACGGGCGGCTACATGAAAAACTGCCGGAGTGAGTTCACCGGCGATCTTGTACATGTTGGGAATCATTAACAGAAGTCCTTGTGAAGCGGTAAATGTGGTTGCCAGCGCGCCTGTCTGAAGGGCGCCATGGATGGCGCCCGCTGCTCCACCTTCGCTTTGCATCTCAATCACTCTGGGGATTGTTCCCCACGCGTTCGGCTTCTGTTCCGATGCCCATTGATCCGCCCATTCGCCCATCGTTGAGGAAGGTGTGATCGGATAGATCGCTATGACTTCGTTTGTCAGATATGCGATGTATGCTGCCGCTTCATTGGCATCAATGGTTACTTTGTTTCCTTTCATGATTAGTCTGAAAGAGCAAAGCTCTTGCCAGCATTAAACTGAGAACAGAAGCGACTATCCGACGAAAAACGGGACAAGTTGTCAGTTGATCTGACAGCCTGGCCTTTGTGGGGATGCTGCTCCCGCCTCGCCTGTATGGCACCGATATTGCTTTTTCGAAACATAACAGGAGTCGAATATGTCCAGGTACCAACTTAGAATTCATGAAGATCAGGTTCTGAAAGACGTCATTCAGATCATGGCCGCGAAAACCTGGGGAATACTACTAGCATGGCAAGTCTTTCGGAAGGAACCGGAACCAAAAGATTTTGATGACTTTCGTAGATCCATTTATCTCGACATGGTTCCTTTTGTAAAGTCATATAAGTTGTGCGGCTATTCCAACATTTGTCTGGATGAAGCCGAAAGCACTCCATGGGCGCCGCCCGCTCATGTTTTGAGTGCGTCCCCAAGGGATCTTGTTTACCAGCTTTTTCCGGGAAATGGACTTGATCAATTTCTGGATGGTCTTGCGCGCGCCGCAATGGAATCCATTTTGCGACTGGTCAAGCCTGAGTTAAAAGAAGAAATCCAGTCCCTGATGAAAACCGCTTTTCGAACGATTTTAGGCGAATATCTTTTCTTTAATCCGCTATGCAGCAAGACCGAACTTTGTGTCTACTCATTCAGCGCGCCGCAGAAGGTTTGGGGAAAGGAGCGAAACTGAAGGAGGGAGTATGCCTAGTTATCAGTTGAGAATGAAGAAGGATCAGAGATTGGAGGATTTCTTCCAATCCATGATCCGGGACGCATGGGATGTTGCGGGCAGGTATTTAGACGTAGCAAAGATTGAACAGGATGATTTTCGTAATTTTGAAGCGGAAACAAGGATAGGCTTGCAGCCGTTCATTAGCGCATATGACCTGTGTGGATCATTCACCGAATGCGCCGATGAAGTCGAAGGCTCACCCTGGTTAGATTATGATGATCACATCTATCACCTGGTCTTACCGAGCACATTACCACAATTTCTCGAACAGCTTTCCTATTTTTCTTTTCAACCGATTCAGCACCTTGCTAAGGCCGGTCTTGAGCAATTGGTTTATGAAATGATTCAAAATGTTTTCCGCCGCCATCTTGCTCAACATATCTATTACAATCCGTTCTGTAGACCTTTTTTTTGTTTTGGAGTTGAACGGCGAGCTGGAAACCAAAGCTCGGCAGAACGGAACTGAGTTTGCCAATACAGGCGGACATACGATCTTTGTTT
>JAKEFK010000335.1 GCA_022616075.1 bacterium | reverse complement strand
TTCTTTCCAATCGGAAACTTGGGTCCCGTTTTCGTAACAAAGAAACTGAATGAATTGCCTTCCGGAATTGATCTGAAGAAATGGGATCACTGGCGTTGTTCGATCGGGGATCTGGAAATTTTCTAACCATGGCGCGTATCGTTTATATTGTAACGCAACCGATCACAGCCCGTTATTTACTGAACGGACAACTGGCTTTTCTTCAGGAAAAAGGAATAGAGCTGTTTCTGATTACATCACCGGGAGAAGATCTGGATGTTGCAGTAAAACGAGAAGGAGTCTCAGTGTATCCAGTCCCGATGCAAAGAGAAATCCATCCTCTGGCTGATTTGATCTCGTTGATACGTCTTTTTCGCGTGCTGCAAAGACTGAAGCCACAAATTGTGAATGCAGGGACACCAAAAGCAGGCTTGCTTGGAATGATCGCTGCTCTTCTTGCCGGAGTACCCATTCGCATTTATATGCTGCGCGGGTTACGGCTAGAAACGAAGAGTGGATGGCAAAAGTTTGTACTCATACAAACGGAACGCATCGCATCTCTTTGCGCTCATCATGTGATTTGTGTAAGTTCAAGCTTGGTGCAAAAGGCAATTCGCTTTCGCCTCGTAGATCCATCAAAACTTCGAGTACTTGGAAAAGGGTCTTCTAATGGTGTAGATGTCGAACGTTTCGCCACGCCGCCTCCGAATACCAAAAAGCTGATGCTTGAACAATTGGGAATCCCGGAGCAAGCTCCGGTCATCGGATTTGTTGGCCGGATCACAAAAGACAAAGGCGTAAAGGAGCTGGTGGAAATCTTCGATCGTCTTTTATCTTCATTTCCGAATCTTCACCTTCTGGTGCTCGGCGACTTCGAACAGGGTGATCCCGTGGATCCAAACGTTCAGCAACGATTGAAAAGTTTCCGACAGATTATTCGTCCTGGTTTTGTATTCGATACTTCCCATTATTACCAGTTGATGGATGTTCTTGTATTTCCATCTCATCGTGAAGGATTTCCGAATGCGCCGCTCGAAGCAGCCGCTGTCGGAGTTCCAACGGTTGGTTTCGCAGTCACAGGTGTTGTCGATGCCGTAGACAACGGAATCTCTGGAATCCTGGTTCCACCCTTTGATGTGACTGAAATGGTTCACGCGATCTCACAATATCTTTCGGATCCGTCGTTGCGGCAATCGCATGGACAAGCGGCGCGAAACAGGGTATTCCAATGGTTTCAACAAAAAGAGGTTTGGGAACGGCTGTATCAGTTTTACAGCTCAGTTCTTACAGACAGTATGCCGGCAAAGGTCTGATTTTCCGATGATGAAACGTTGCATGGATTTCTTCACGGCAGCCATTATGCTAATTTTGCTCTTTCCCATCCTGCTCCTGATCTCAATTGTTATTCTCATCAAGCTGGGCAAACCTGTGTTGTACCGGCAAATGCGGCCCGGTTTCCGTGAAAAGCCATTCCCGATTTACAAATTCCGAACGATGAAAGAGATTCGCGACAAAGATGGCAACCTCTTGCCGGATCATGATCGGTTAACAGAATTTGGAAAATGGCTGCGAAGCACGAGCCTGGATGAGCTTCCCGAACTCTGGAATCTGCTTCGCGGCGAAATGAGTCTTGTAGGTCCAAGACCTTTGCTGATGCAATACCTTCCCCGGTACAATTCAGAGCAGCGAAGACGTCATCTCGTGAAACCGGGAATTACCGGTTGGGCTCAAATCCACGGCAGAAACGCGCTCTCATGGGACGACAAATTTCGTCTTGATGTCTGGTATGTGGATCATCAAAGTTTCTTGATTGATTGTAAAATCCTGCTGATTACAATCTGGAAAACCTTCAAAAGAGAAGGAATTGCCGCCGATGGACATGCAACCATGCCTGAATTTCTGGGTTCAGAAGCAGTGGAAAAAGCAAACGAATCTCACCTGTAGCCTGCCAGATCGCAAAGATCCTCGTACAATCGTAGAGCCTTCCCGTTGACTTCTTTTGTTGATACCGACCGGCTCAGTGAAGAATCCGGGAAGGAACGATCCACTTTTGTTTCCAGAAAACTTTCGAGTTGTTGCAACCCCTTTCCTTCCAGCACCTGATTGTAATGAAGGAAAAGCCATTCTCCTTCGTGACGGTGAATTTCAAGAATATGCCGGTACAGGCATGCCCAGAGATTGACCGCATCCTCAAATTGTAAAACGATTTTACGAGCATATTTGGGTTCTCTGGATTCTTTCACAATGCTGCTAGCAGTCGTTGCGGGATCGCGAAAAACACAAACAAAACCGGTATTCCGTAAGTAAGGTTTCCAGGCGGGCAGGGTGTAAGAAAAACGAGGATCCTTAAAACAAAAAGGCTCACGCGAAACAGCATTGCGGATTCTATCTACAATCGCAGAGGAAGACTGGATTTTTATCCCTACAGGAAGTTGCGCCATCCAATTTGCGCCACGCCTCGGACGATTCTTGAAAAACCATCTACCAAGTATCGGTGGCCTTCTTGGAACAACCCCATCCAGCAAAAGCTCATTGATTGAATTGATCTCTCTGTCCTCAAAAAATCCTTTGGGATTGCTCAAATTTGGCGAAATCAGATCGTCTCCCACGTGATATCCGGAAGCTGAGAGCGTTCCCGCAACCATACTGGTACCGCTTCTTCCCGATCCAAGCACAAGGCAGTTTTTCACTTAATTGCTATCTTTTGATCCAGCGTTTTGCTTTTCTCAACCAGGAATCCTGCCGGGATTTGCGGTGTTCGATGGCAGTATGTACGTATTCCCTGCTTAGCCCGAGGATTCGGGCAGTAACACTCACCGATCCTTCATGCGCGCAGGTTCTGGCAGTCAAATTCCGAACAAAAACACTCCCTTCGGGTTCAACCGCAGTCTGTGACCGGGGTGCTTCCGGAGTTTTCTGTAACTCGGTCAAGAAATCCGTGGAAGCGCCGGAAAGTTCCGCAACCAATCCTGTGTTTCCATAATGTGACAAAAGCCTGCGCAGACAGGTTTCAATGAGCTGCATACCGTGGCTTCTTGGAAATTCATGCGCCGGCGCAGGGCGGCTGAGGAATTCACACAAAGGACTCCATTTGTCTTTTAGGATGTCGACTTTCAAAATGAGCAAGTCATGATTTCTATGTTTAAAAAATAATTCCACCCGGGCGGAATGCCGTTCATAAGCTTCAGCAAACAATTTTCTATCAAAGCGGTCTGTTCCGTAGAGATGTTTGTGTAATTCGGTCAGCAGGAACGAATTATCAAATTGGTCCTTCATGAGCAGCCAGAATTTTTCACAGGAATCCAACCACGCATCGCGGGAACGGATGGTGTAAATGTATTTGCTTCCAGGGAAAAAATGGTCCAATCGCTCAAAATTGTCTGCGATCACTGCGTCTGTAGCCGCCTGATGCTTTCGAATCTGCTGCAAAGTTGTAGGAGAATGGATAGCGGTATAACCCAGAATCCTTAGAGCTTCCGTTAAACTGCTTGTCCCGCTTCTTGATAGTCCAATGCCGAAAATTTTCGAGTCCATACACTGCTCCTGCGGTTTTCGCTAGAAAAACAGATCAAGAAACAACCGTTTCAGGCCGCTGCTTAGCTTTTTAAAATCTGATTCGTAAAGAACGCGTTTTGAATAGGGATCGAAAATCTAATTTCCGTTTTCAGCATTTATCCGTTCAGCAATTCTGTCCAGATCATCAAACCGGGCATGAAGGATTTTGACAGTGCCGTTGATGAATGTTGGAAATACGATCCTGCAATTGTATTCAGGCGGAAGCATGTAGAAACTCAGGTCGCTTTCCCAGATCGTTTGTCGAAATGCAGGTTGGTCGTGCATAACCGATCCCTGCTGACGGTGCATTTCGTAAAGCTCCTGCCATCGACGAAAAGCGAGTTGCACCTTTGGTGTGTTTTGAAAACCGATCACTCCTGTGTTGGGCTCTGAAAAGGCTTCGGGTATTCCTTCAATTCCCCATTTTCTCTTTGTTTTCCGGTCCCACGAGATCCTCCACGGCGCGTGCGAAACTGCAAGCTCAAAGCGATTGAGTAAATCAAAAATTTCAAATACCGGTTCCGCTACAAACGTATCGGTATCCAGAAACAACAAACGATTTTCCGAAACCTCACTGTAGCAATTCGTTTTATCAATTACGCTGTAATGTGGCTGATCCACTTTGATGACCTGATCAAACAAAGATGATTCAACCATCCGGTCTGAATGAAGAATGATTTTCAGATTGGGCATCTGCCGGCGAAGACTTTCAGCGGATTGTTTCGCCTCCTGAACAAATTTTTCACCGGTAGCTACATAAACAGCTGCGCAGTCTTTATGATTCATGATCTGCTCTTAAACATTCCGTGATCGCCTGAAGCCAGCCTGGACGCCTATTTTCTCATAGTTCCCACTCCACATGAAAAACTATAAGAAAAAGATGAAGTATCAGTGGAATAGACATCCAGATTGAGTTTCTTATAAAAGAAATGCGATACTACTTTCTATGAAAATCCGTTTCATCTTTCCGGGAATTTTGCTGCT